>NZ_JAUNXR010000004.1:101087-273223 GCF_030539665.1 Methanobrevibacter sp. | reverse complement strand
ACTATTTCCACATTTAATATTGTCTTTCAAATTAGGCAACACTCTTTCAACTGTTAATTTTTGCTGGGCTTCCAAACTATCCTTATTTTGATTTTCAAGAACTTTAAGAAGCAAGCTAAGTTTGGTTACTTCTACGGCATTTTCATCTAAATCAACACCATAAATATTATTCAAAAGTATTCTCTTTTTTTCTTGAATGGTCAATAGCCATTCACCATTCCTTGCTTGAAAAATAACATTTTTTGGAGGTTTTTTCAATCCAGTATAATAATCCAAATGCCAATCCAACAAAAATTGATAAGCTTCTAGTAAAAAAGAACCACTACCACATGATGGATCCAAGATTTTCATTTTGCTCACTTTATTTGGAGTCTTGCCTTTTAACAATTCCCCAACAGTATTTTCCACAATGTACTTAACAATAAAATTTGGAGTATAATAAACCCCACCGGCTTTCTTAACTTCCGGTTTTTCAATAACCTTTGCTCTATGGCCTTTTGTTAAAGTTATGACTTTTCCTAAAAATTGTTCGTAAACATTTCCTAAAATCTCTGGAGAAATCATACTAAATTCATAAGGACTGTTAGGATAATACAAATTCTTCAATATTTTTTTGAAAACATTATCATCGATAGTCAAATCTAAAGTAAATGTGTCTACTCCATCATCATCCTTAGATTCTGGAGAGAAATGGAATAATCCACTGTTGTATTTTAAATCTGCCTTTAAACAAAGTTCTCCAAAAGCTTCATAAATATTATCCTTATCCAATAAATTATAAAGGGTTCTATATTTTATAATTCCCCTATCTTCAGCCATTCTAAGAAAAATTATTCTATCGATTGTTAACTGAACTGCATAATTTAATTCACTTTCACTTAGCAATTCATTTCTAAGTGCTATATTTCTCGCAAGAAGTTCTCTCCATTGGTTAATTTCTTTTAAAAACTCCTCATCGACAGTTGTTGTTCCTTTTAATTTTTTCTCTGATTTGAAGAATTTATTGAATTTACCTTTCATTACAGCTTCTTTTGAAAATAAATCCCATATTTCATCCCATTTTTCAACATATTCCTTATAATTATAGTATTTTAATCTTGAAATGCTTGCACTTTGGTTTAATTCTGGTTTGGTTTGTGTTTCATAGATAGCCAACTCTTCAAAATCAGACAATATAGAGCCTTTTAATTGGGCACTCCAACCATATCTCCTTACCTGAAATGCATGATCCTTATCATTTTTAATGTCTCTAGATGGTTTTTTAGCCTCTAAAAAGAATATTCTTTGACCACCAATTCTAAAGGAATAATCTGGAGCTTTAGTTTCTTTACCTACTTTAATTGAATCTTCAAAAATAACTTCTTTGAATTGTGGTGCCGCATCCTGCTGATTATTAACGTCCCACCCCAATGCTTTGAAAAAAGGGTTTAAAAACTCTGTCTTTAATTGTTCCTCATTGTATTTGTCATTTTTATATAAATCTTCATTTAATTCAAACTTTTCAACCAATTTTTTAGCTTCTTTCAAGCCCTCTTCTTTTGTTATAGCTACCATTATTAAACCTTTTGTCAATTTATTTGAATAAATATAAGTTTATAATAAAGTGTATATATTAATTTGGTATTCATAAATGAAAAATTGCTTTAAACCAAGAAAATTGCTCTTAAAAGTAAGAAAAATTACTTAAAACATCAGCATTATACACAATAACTAACAAGTAAAAATAAAGGAGACTGAATCATGGCAAGACCTATTGAACCAACCCCTGTTTTAGAAGGGGAAGATGCAATCGAATTTTTAAAAAGAATGAATCAACCTCCAAGCAAAGAACAGATAAAAATGTTTGAAAGAATGAAAAAAGCTAAAAAAATTTTTTAAATATAATATGGCATTAATAACATCAGGAATTTTTTATAATTATATAAATCAAAATATAATGAAATAGTTTTTTCTGGATCTTTTTTAATAATTTTATTTATTTTATTTAGTTTTTGTTCTTCCTTTTTAAATGGAATTAAACCATTTTTTGTATAAAAATTAAAAGCTTTTGCAAATCCATCAACTGTTACATATCTAATACCAATATAATTGGACTTGTCATAAATACTTAACAAAATTCGAGATAGGATTTCAGTTCCTAATCCAATATTGGTAAATTTTTTATCAATTGCAAATCTAGCTAATTTAACTGCAGGCAAAGTCTTAAAGGGTGATTTAAAAATAATTTTATTATAATCATACATATTAAGTTTCTTTATTTCAATTAAGTCAGCCAACAATGTAAAATATCCAATCACCTGTCCTTGATATAAAATTAAACTGGTCATGTTAAATTTAAAATTTTGATGTCTTAAAGCATCATCCCTTAAATATTCATTCAAATCATCAGAATCTAATTTGAAGGAAGATAAAGAATGATTGGAATTTAAAGTTTCACAAACATATTCATTTTTAACTTTTTCAATATCTATTTTATTAATTTTAATTTAAACCACTATTTTCTTTAATTGAAGCTAATGATAAATTATTATCAATAAAAAATAAATAATTTCTCTTTAAAATAAAAACAATTATATTAAATGAATTAGATATTAATAAATAGGTGTTAAAATGGAAGATAGATTCAAAAAAGGAATGAGTATTTTAAGCATTACCAATGGTGATAAGATAGAAGAGATATTTAAGGAATTGGAAGACATCGCACCAGATTTGGGCAGATTCATCGTTGAGTTCCCATATTCCGAAATCTATACTCGTGAAGAAGTTGATTTGAAAACACGTGAATTATGTACAGTTGCTGCACTAACAGCTTTAGGCCATGCAACACCACAACTAAAAGATCATATCGGAGCTGCATTGAATGCAGGAAACAGCCCTAAAGAGATAGTTGAAATTATCATGCAGATGTCTGCCTATGCAGGCTTTCCAGCAGCAATCAACGGAGTCATGGCGGCTAAGGAAGTTTTCAAAAAAAGAGATTTGCTTCCAGTAGAATAAATGGTGATTCCATGACATATTGTCCATTTTGCAATAATGACTTATTGGAAGACAGCCGATACTGCCAATACTGTGGAAAAGAACTTCCTGAAAGTTTTCACAGACAAGCACAAATCGATAAAGAAAAAAGAGAACAAGAAGAGATAGAGCTAGCATTATTGATGCATAGCGTCTGTCATTAGATATTAAAGACTTTTTTTGCATTTTCTGTAGTTACTTCATCTACAGTAGCTACATCCAAATCTTTTATTTCAGCTATTTTTTCAACGGCAAGACTTACATTAGCAGGTTCGTTTCTTTCCTCTTTTGTCATTGCCAGATAAGGACTGTCGGTTTCTGTCAAAACAAAATCCAAAGGAATGTCCTTGATTAATTCCTGATGGCGTTGTGAATAACAGACCATTGTCGAAAAGCTCATGTAATAATTGCCTTTCTCCATAATCCTACGAGCGGTTTTCATGCTTCCGCCATAACAATGGAAAATGCAATAAGGAATATCCTCATAATCCTCAAGAAGATTGAAAGCCTTTCTTTCGCTGTCACGAACGTGCATCTGTAAAGGAATCTTATAGTCATTAGCTATATCCATAAAGCTTTTGAAAATCTCCCTTTGTCTTTCCCTTATTGGTTTTTCCTTAACATAGAAATAATCGGTTCCCACTTCACCGATGGCTACAAATTTATCCCTATTTTCAATTAGATAATTCTGAGCTTCCTTTAACTCTTCCTCGGTTGAATCCTGTGAAGTTAAAGGATGAAAACCAAAAGTAGGATATAAAAATTCCTTATATTCATCAACCAAATCCAGAAGTTGGATGTTGCTTTCAAGACTGGTTCCTGAAACTATTACGGCATCCAATTTGTCTTGAGCACGGCTTATAACGTCATCCCTATCGGCATCATAATCTTCAAAATTAACATGACAATGAGTATCAATCAATTTAAACACCAAATCTACGTTCCCTTTCCTGATAGGATCTGATAGCTCTTAAAAAATCAACCTTTCTAAGTTCAGGCCATAGGCTTTCACAGAAATAAAGCTCTGAGTAGGATGATTGCCATAATAAAAATCCGCTTAAACGTTCCTCACCACTGGTTCTGATAATGAGATTAGGATCATCCAATCCTGCAGTGTAAAGGTTTCTGCTTACGTCATCTTCACAAATATCTTCAGGATCCAATTTTCCATCCTTAACATCCTCCGCAATCTTTTTGACGGAGTCGACAATTTCCTGTCTTCCATCATAGCCAATAGCTATGTTAAGGATTCTCTTATCATAGTGTTCTGTTGCCTTTTCAGCCTCATGAATCGCTTCAAGAACATCTTCAGGTATTAAATCAAGCTTTCCCACTACTTGAACTTTAACCTCATTGTTATGTATCTTATCATGGTTAACAAGACGTTTGAAGTTCTTAACAAAAAGATTCATCAAACCATCAACCTCATGTTTTGGCCTGTTGAAGTTTTCTGTGGAAAATGCATAAACAGTAACTATTTCAATTCCAAGTTCAATAGTCCAATCCAATACTCTTTCAAGGGTATCAACACCTATCTCATGGCCTTTTACAACATCAATATTTCCCTGAAGCTTGGAATACCTTCTATTACCATCCATGATTATGGCAACATGCTTTGGCATTTTTTCCTGATCCAATTTCCTAGAAATATTCCATTCATAAAATTTATAAAGTAAATTCTCTCCCATTTCCATCCCCATTTAAACTTTAGTTAATCTATATGCTAATTCAATTGAACGACCATATCCTTCTTCACTTTGGTCTCTGCTAGTGTCTATGTAAATATCTGACAATCCGAATGTCACGGCACCATAACTTGGCCATGAATTAATAAGAACCAAGCTTCTAAATAAAACGTTTCCGAAAATTCCGTCTGGAGCTATTATGACATTACAATTGTCCTTTAAAGCCCTCTCTATCAAAATATAATAATTTTCAACATTGAAGTCTGTGTTTTTTTTAATTAGCTCAGTAAGTTTTTCGCTTTCATCAATAGAGTTGCTGATTCTGGAGCTTCTCCCATAATCTCCTTTCCTGCCATCAGCAAGAACTGCAATCTTAGGTTCTATTTTCTGTTTTCTTAAAAACTTACCGCATTCCATAGCTATTTTAAGTTTGTTTTCTATTGAATCCCCCTCATCAATTCCAACAGGAGTCAGCAGAAACTCTTTATCAGTATCGATAATATAGGTAGCCCTAAAAATAAAATTTTCCTTAAATCTTGACTTTAAACTTTTCATAACCTTTGATGCAGGTAAAGATCCCCTAATAACAGCATCAACTTCAGGATCTAAGATTGCATCAGTTAAATCCTCGTCATTATAGATCAATTTAAAATCAATATCTTCATTTTCATTACTATCTATAGCTTTTAGAATATTCTTATTCTCACCAATACCAACAGCTATAGTTTTCATTAGTATTTAAATATGTAATAAATTATTTATAAAGATAACTATAAGTTACTAAAAAAAGGAGAAAATGATTCTAGAATAGTCCAGAATCAATAAGTGATTGTTCAAATTTATTGGCCGCTTTGTCAAATAGCTCTTTTATTAAAATTGAAATTAGCAAAATTCCCATTAATATTCCAACCAATACATAGATGTCAGGCATCGCATTAGGCCAATACATACCTAGAAGAGCGTTTCTCAACAAGTCAATAGCATATGTCATCGGTAAAACTGGACTTATTGTTTGGAGGAATGAATTCATAACGTATACAGGATAAATACCGTTTGTTGAGGATATCTGGAACACCAACAATACAATAGCTATTGCCTTTCCAGCGTTTCCAAAGATAGATACGAATGAATAAATCAATACTATGAACACCACAGTAATCATGTATGTGAATGCAATGAACAACACCGGATTTTCTATTTGTATTCCAAGCCAGAATGCTCCTATTAATGTAACGGTTGATTGTAGCAACGCTATCAATATGAATAATCCCATTCTTCCGAAGTAGAGTTCCAGAGGAGTGTACTTTGACTGGCCAAGATATCTTGTTTTAATTAAAGCTACTGAAATGACACATCCAACCCAGATTGACAGAACTATGTAAAATGGAGATACCTCTGATCCGTAATTTTCAACAGAGAACATCTCTTCACGATCAATATCGACTGGTGAGTAGAAATAATCGTCGACTCCTGTTTCGTTTACCATGTTCAGTTGCACTAACGGTGACTGCTGGGTTGCTTGACCTAACTGTGCCAATTGTTTAAATGCTACGCTGTCAACGGTTTGAATGACCTTATAATTTATCTTTTCCTGAATTTCGTTGGCTACATTATTGCTCATTCTTGATGCGACAGGATTGGTTTTTTCATTTATCAAGTAAGTTAAGCTTGTTTTTGATGGATTTTGAGAATCAATTGACAATATGTCCTGAGTAAAGTTCTCAGGAATTATGATGGCCGCATAATATGACCCATTTTCCACTCCAAGCCTTGCATTATCCTCACTTACAAATTTCCAATCAAAATCATCGTTTTTCTTAAGCTCGTCTACAACCTGATCTCCAAAGTTCAAAGACTTGCCGTTATATGTTGAGTTAATGTCATTGTTAACAATTGCAAAATCTAAATTATCAGTATTTCCATAGGGATCCCAACATGCCTCTACATTTAAAAGCGCATATAAGGACGGTAAAATAATAATTACAATAATTGTAATCATTACAGCAGGATTTTTTACAAGTGAATGTAAATCATTTTTAAAGATATGTGTGACTTTTTCTATCCCCATATAATCCACCATTTATTCTTTTAAAATCCCATTGAGGAACATATCAAGAAAATCAGCAATTTGCTTATCTAAATTCGGTATCTGTTCTCCACCATATATTCTCCAATGAATAAATGTTTGAAAAATAATGCTGTAAATATTGAAAGCTGCCATTTTCGGATTTACTTTTCTTATTTTCTTACTCTTCATTGCATTTTCAAAAATTTTAGTTAAGTTATCTATTATCTTGTTTGTAACTGCATCTACAATATGAGTGTTTCCAAGAGTAAAGTTTACGTCAATGGCCACCTGTATAATATCCATATTATTTTCAAAGAAGTTTATTATATCTATAAATATTTCATTTAATAAAACGTCAAAATCCTTATTTTCATCATATTTAAAAACGTTACCAATTTCGTTTAAGGCAAAATTCAGATAATAGTTTTTGGTTTCCTTTAAAAGATTTGCCTTTGATTTGAATCTTCTGAATATTGTAACTTCGTTTAAATCAGCGTTTTTAGCTATTTTTACTGTTGTTGTTGAAGATAAACCGTTTTCCAATAAGGTTTGAAGTGTCGCTTCAATGATTCTTTTTTCCGTTTTATCAAAAATATTCATAATGTAAGTAATTACTTACATACATATAAAGTTTTTCCCAAAAAAACACTATAAAAAAAATGAAAAAAAAATGAGATTAATCTTCAATCTCATTGTTAAAATCAAAAATAGCTGATTGTACTAAATCTAAAACAGATTTTTCCAGGTCAGGATAGGTATAATCTAAAGGAATAGGAATGTTGTCACAATAGACTACTTCAAGACCGCCATCAATAGCTTCCTTAGTTGCCACATCAACGGCAGCTGCCTTAAGTTCAGTTAGCATAACATCAGCATCGTCAATATGGGCCTTAATGTCTTCACGTAAAAGCGGCCTATTAGCCAGATTTGAAGAGATTCCAACAACATTGCAGTCGTAATTGGTTTCAAGATACTCTACCAATTTAGGCTGTACACTGCTTGGTGCTGTTGTTGCAAATAAAACGTTTTTACCTGTAATATCACCTAATGGTTTTGGTCTAAATACAGTAGCTATTAGTTTAGCGTCAGGATTAATTTCCTTAATGGCGTCTTCAATATATTTTATCTTTTCAGCATTTGCCATAGGCTCCTCACACATTGTCATGATAACCAGGTCAGCAAAGCTAATCCTATAAGGTCCGAAATATTTAACAATATTGTTGATAGGCTGATTTGCACCTACAAGAACTATATTCTTGTTTGTTTTAATAGGTGGGATAGCTGCACCACTACCTTCAAAAATGGCAAACTCAGAATCGACCTTATTTGCCAATTGGGCTCCTTTTTTCATATTGGTTAAGAATACTTCACCAGCCATACCCCCACCACAGCGTCTGCACCCTATGGTTAAAATACGACTCATCAATGCATCTTCCCAATGATCACTAGCTGCATGAACTCCCTTTTCAGATTGCTCCAATAGGAATTCAGGAGAAATCTCAATTTCATCACCATGCACTATTTCAGGCTCTTCAGGTCCGCCTCTTCCCATTGCTACAACACAAGGGTTGTGGCCGTTTTCATGAAGCAATCTTGAAACAAAACCGGAAACTGCTGTTTTACCTATTCTTTTACCTGTTCCAAGGATTTTAAGTGAAGGTTTTTCCATTATTTCATATTGGGTAACTGGTTCAAATTTAAAATCAGGCCCTTCATATGTAATATTCTGTTCCAAAACCAAACAAGCTATCTTAAATCTTTTCTCATAATCCAAAATAGGTTCATCACTCAAATCAAAAACAGTGTTAACATCATAGATTTGAATCATGTTCTTGATCAATTCATAAGGAATGCCATTCCCATCACCAAATTTTACAGGAACTCCCAAAATATTGGAATAAGATCCTTCATCATCGTTTTTGAGTTTTTCAGTTCCTCCAATAAATACAGCCGCTTTAACATCATGGTATTCCAATTTGTTTAAAGTATCGATTGCCTCTTGAGTTACTGGAAGATAGTGTTCTCCATCAATTAAGCAAAGCATTTTTTTAGTCATTAAATCACCTTTACTCTTAATTTATAAACACTTTATATTTAAACTTCTCTAAGGTACAATAACAAATGTTTAAATAATACATAAACGTACTCATTATACACTATAATCATCGTTAAGGTAATAGGTACTATCTTTGATTATAAGTAACAAATAAAGAGATGAAAATATGGCAAACGGTTCAAATTTCGATGAAAGAAAATTCAAAGAAGAACAAATCAAAAAAGTAGAAGACGCAAAAAAAGAATTCGAATATAAAAGAAAAGACGAATTATAGATAATTTACTAAAATATTTTTGGAAATGAGAAGTGAAAACTCTCATTTCTATTTTTTTTATTTTAAATTTAAGCAGTTTTTAGTTCCTTTTCAGATCTAGCAACTAAGTCAGATAAAGAATTACATACATTAGATGGAATGGAATTATTATCTTTATCAGCGATTATTTCAGAAATTATTTTACAAAGAACAAAAATTGCATGCTTATGTTCAGCTTTAGTTTTATGAATATGATGAGGACTTATATTGAGTATCATATATTCGCTACAGTCATTTTGAATTTGATCGTTTTCTGCTAAAAACTTAAGAACATAAACTAAAAATTGATGTAATTGTATCATTTCATCCTTATACATAATATCTAACTCATCTTAAAATTAACACATTTCTCCAAGACATTAATTTGACATATAATATTTACATAGCCATTATATTTAAAGATATGGCTATTTACACGATTTTCACATTAATTTTTTTATTAAATTATTGTAAATTAAAGGTAATTCATTATAAAGATAATCTAAACCCTTTTGAGTGATACCATTTTTTGTAGCAACTTTATTTATTAATTCATCACTTCCGAAAATATCCTGATTCAACAAGTTGGCAGTGCTATAGTTAGTTTCATTCAAATATCCGTAAATGTCCTCATAGCTCAAATTAGAATTTCTTTCCAATTCCTTTGCAAACAGTGCTGTTGCAAAAGCTATGAATGCCGGCATGCAACTGGTTGCAACAGTCAATGCCTCAAGGTCATCATAGTTGTCAGCGGTTATTACTTTGCTGAACTTTGAAAACAGCCCTTCAATATTTCTCCTGTTTTCCATTGACACGTTCTCATCATGATAAAAAATAGAGATTCCTGATTTTTGATTGTTTTCAGATGGCCATGATGAAATTGAAGGGATTACGCAGGAAACTTGACCATCATATACATTAGCTATATCCTTAAAACTAATTCCTGCAGATGAATGCACCAAATAAGTTTCATCTTCAATAAAAGGAGCTATCTCTTCAATAACCTCAATTAAATCAGGGCTTTTAACTGAAATGAATATAACATCAGAACTTTTAGCAAGATCAACATTACTTTCAAACTTGTTAATCCTGGAATCAAGACTTTCAATCTTGGAGAAAGATCTGTTGGATAAGTTCAAAACATTATCCTCCAAAAATCCAACAGCTTCCAGATTATTAGAAATCAAGCTACCTATATTACCATAACCAATAATTCCAAGCCTCATTTTAAACAATCCCAACTACATATGATAGAAAAATTCCTTAATTTGCATGAAATTAGCCAAAGTCTGATTTTCCAAAACACCAGGCATTATGCAAGCAACAGCAATACCAATGATTCCAAATACAATGCCAATGCCCCAAATGATTCTAACCGCCTTTTTCTCAGAAATAGGTTTTCTTAAAACAAGTCTGATTAAAGATTTGAAACCTACCTCCGGCCTTACAAGCTTTCCCTCATCATTGACTTTAGTAGGTTCAAACTGCTGCCTCTCCATAACACCAGCACTATAAAACTTAAGAGCAGCATCAATAATGTTAGGCAACAAAACGATTAAAGCTATTAACTTAACCCTACCGATGAATGCGATAGAAACAATAGTAGCACCAATGATCAAAGTACCTGTATCTCCAGGAAATACCTTTGCAGGATGCTTGTTGAAGTATAGAAATGCAACAAGAGACCCCAACATACTCATACTAATAATGGTTACGTCATATTTTCCAAGAATAATACATGCGATGGTTAAAGAAGTTAAGGAAATAATACCCAAACCGGATTCAATACCGTTTAAACCAGCCAACATGTTTGTAATATTAGCACCAATAGACAAAGCTATAGGAATGCAAATCAAATAAATAATACCTACGTGAGGAGGTGCAGCCCAAACAAGAGGAATTCCCGCTAAAAAGAGCAAAAAGAATTTTTCCTTGGATGACAAAACCAACAAATCATCAACAATACCAATGATTCCAACAAGCAAAATAACAACCAAGACAACCATTAACTGGAATGTTAAAAGATCGTGCATTCCAATTCCTGCAAAAATACCTATAATAAAACCAAAAAGAATCCCAAAACCACCCATTTCAGCTACAATAGGTTTCCAAGACTTATGGATATCTTTTCCAACAATTTCTGCCTTTTCAAGTTTTTTAATAATCTTAGGCATTGACAAACGAGTTACTAAAAATGATATAATACCACATATAATAGCTATAAAATACAGTGGTAATTGTGGAAGAATATTACTCATGGAAATCACTTATTTTTTATTTAAAATATAATAAACAGTTCTTAAAGGAATATCTAATTCTTCTGAAATCTCTTTAGGCTTTTTGCCCCCATCCCTCAAGTCAAAAATTAAATTCCTTTTATCATCATCATGTTCTTTTTTATAATTGTTAAATTTAAAATCACTATCGCTACTTCTAACCAAATAATAAACCTTATTGAGTGGAATATCCAATTTTTTAGCAATTGATTTGGCCGAAAAACCCTCTTCAGCCATCTTAATAACCTTGCTTTTTAACAAATCGTATTTGGACTTTCTTCCCCAATTATATTTTATTTTGACTTCAATGTCAAGAGTGTTCAATGCTTCTATATATCTCTTAGAAATCCTATTGTAAACACTTCTAGAACAAGTAATAGTATGTAAATTAGGGTATTGATCCATCAATTCCATAATCTTTGAAGAGGTAAGAGCCTGTTTTATATGAATCTCCGTAGTTTCCTCATCATACATAAAATCACTACTTTTTAATAAGTTCTAAAAATTTCTTAGATTTTTCACTTTTAGGTTTTTTAAGCTTCTCTATATTTTTAACTTCTTTGTTGATTTTAGACTCATTGATATTGAAAGCATTTCCTAAAGATTTGGTATCTATGTCAGAATTCATATGGTTAATTAAGGCAGCCCCTAAAGCAGGATTGTTAACTTTAATATTTGAATCGCTGATTAACTTTTCAAGATGGAACTTTTCATGAAGAATCAAATCCATCTCAGGAATGGAAATAATTTTTAGATTGGTTTCCCTATTCAATATGCTAATAACACTATTGTAATTAGTTTGGAATGCCTTTCTTTGTTGCCTATCCAAATTTACCCTAATTCTTGGAAACGGACCATTAGCATACTTACGATTATGATAAGAAGTTGTCAGATAATATTTGAAAATATCCCACATTATCAAAATAACAGGAATGTGTGTGAAAATATTTTTTTCAATGTTTTCTCTTTTTTTCAAATCCCTTTTTAAGGAACGTGTTAAATTACCAAAAGAATCCATATATCCAAGCTCTTTGAATTCACGCTCTATTTCAGAGTTTCTCCAGATTTCCAACCCTTCAATATCATTCTTTTCTATAAAGAAAGGAACATTGTTTTCATATTTGGCAATGATTTCATCATATTTGTTGATTCTTTTAAAATCACTGATGTTTCTTTTCAGCAATGAGTCCCTGATTTCGTTAACTAGCTCCTCACCATATTTGACATAGGCAATTGCAAGAGCATTTCTTGCATTTTTGTCGTCAATGATTGCAGGTTTGCTCCTATGGAATCTCAACATTTCAATTCTGACGTCTTTTCCATAAATTCTCCTTACCTCTTCCTCATAATTGTCAATGAATTCTGAATCCAAAGTAACGTTTTTACGAATCCAACGCTTATTCTTATCCTTGAATTTGATAACAAGAGAAATAGTTTTAACAAGACCCTTACGTTCTTGTTTAAGGAAATTCAACACTTTTTTAAATGCATCCCTTCCCCAATTTGAAAATTGACTCATCAAAACCATATAATTACCTGATAAAGGCAAGTATGGTATTATCTCTATCCTATGAGTCTTGTCCTTATTGACTTTGAATGAAAAATTCTCACAACCACAACTGCACTTTCCATCAAGTTGCTTGTATTCATCAATTTTATATTGCTTGTAACAGGTTTCACATTTAATATTGGCATAATTATTCAAGTTTCCAATAGCTATCTGATGAGAATCTATTGCAGATTTAACTCTTTCCAAAATGTTTTTCTTAGCATTTGCTCTCATTCTGAAAATCTGGTTATGACGACTGTTTTCACTTACCTCTTCCAGACTAATTTCACCAATTGTACCTGTCCCATACTTGTTTAATGATTTAAAAGGACTTTTATATCCTTGGGAATCCATAGAATCCTTAAATTCCAATAACTTATCTAGCCTATCATCTAATTTGAAATATAATTCTTTAAAATATTCAAAATCATCAATGTTATCTAAAACAATCTTATCTTCCCCAATTTCTGAGAGATAGTTTTCCGCTTTAGATATTAGCCTAGATTCTTCCATCCTATCACCAAGGATATAAATTATTTAATAACTTAATTATTGTATTCTTTCACCGACTTCACATTCATCAGGAGTCAATAAAGCGCCGCTTTCTCCAGTAGCTAAAATCATACCTTCTGATAATGTACCGAACAATTTAGCCGGTTTGAGGTTTACGACAACAGCCACTTTTCTGTCAATGAGTTCTTCTGGAGCGTAAAATTTAGCAAGACCTGCTACAATTTGTCTTACTTCATCCCCAATATCCACTTGCAATTTTAATAACTTATCAGATTTTTCGATTTTTTCTGCTTCCTTAATTTGTCCTATTTTAATTTCCACTTTATCAAAGTCATCTATTGTAATTATGTCACTCATATTTTCATCCTCATTATTTTTTAAAGTTTCATTTAATTTGATTATTTGTGCATCGATAACATCGTCATCGATTTTTTTAAATAAAGGTTTTGCCTTGTTTATTTCATGACCTGTCGGCAATGCAACCTTCGCATCATCCCATTTTTCAGGAATGTCAATATTAATAATTTCAGCAATTGCATCAGCTTTAGTTGGAATGTAAGGTTTAAGAACAACTGCCAATGTTTTTGCTAATTGATTTGAAAGGTATAAAGTATTAGCTGCTTTTTGCGGATTCTCCTTTACAGCTTTCCAAGGTTCCTGATCGTTGAAATATTTATTTCCCAATTTAGCTACTCTAAATATTTCAAGCAAACCTTCCCTAAAGTCATAGTTTGCAATTAACTCCCCTACATTATCTGGAAGCTCTTCAATGCTTTTTTCAAATTCCAAATCCTCCACAGATGGATCTTTGTATTCAGGGACTTTCCCGTCAAAGAACTTATGGGTAAATGTAAATGTCCTATGTAGGAAATTACCAATGACATCAGCCAGCCCGTCATTATTTCTTCTTTGGAAATCCTTCCATGAAAAGTCAGTGTCTTTATTTAAAGGAGCGTTAATTGTCAAGTAATAACGTAAAAGATCAGGATCAAATTCCTTTACAAAATCAGCAATCCAGACTACCCAATTCTTACTGGTTGACATTTTTTGACCTTCGAGAGATAGAAATTCACCAGCATATATGTTGTCGGGCATTTTACATCCATGGGCTGCTAGTAAAGCTGGCCAAAAGATTGCATGATGGTAAATGATATCCTTACCTATGAAATGAACCACATAATCATCCCAATAGTCTTTCCAGCTGATTCCGGTTTCCTCTGACCATTGTGCTGCAGAAGAGATATAACCTAAAAATGCTTCACCCCAAACATAAATTACCTTGCCTATTGCCTCATCCAAAGGAACTGGAATACCCCAATCCATATCACGAGTTAAAACCCAGTCATTCAATCCTTCTTTTAACCAGTTTTTAGCGTAATTCTTAACGTTTGGCGGAAGATATTCGTTGTTATCTATATATTCTTCAACATCATCCTGAAAATCACTTAACTTAAAGAAATATTGATATGTATCTTTAATAACAGGAGTGCTTCCGCAGGTCAAACATTCAGGCTCTTTAAGTTCAGTAGGTTCCAAATGTCTTCCACACTTCTCACAGTGGTCTCCACGGGCTTCTGAACCGCAAACAGGACATAAACCTTGGACATACCTATCAGGCAAAAACTTGTTACAGTTTTCACAGTAAAGTTGAGTAATATCTTTTTTGTAGATGTATCCTTTATTATATAAATCTAAAAAGAAATTTTGAGCTATATCATAATGCTTTTTATCGGTAGTTCTAGTAAAATTGTCCAATGAAATGTTCATTGACCTAATATCCTCAGCAATCATATCATGATATCTTTTAGAAATCTCAATAGGTTTTTTATTTTCATTATCTGCCTTTACGGCAATTGGTGTTCCATGTTCATCAGTTGCACAAACCATCAATACATCATTGCCTATCATCCTATTGTATCTGGCATAAATATCAGCCGGCAAATAAGTAGAACGCAAATGTCCCAAATGACATGGCCCATTTGCATATGGAAGTGCACATGAAATAAAAATCTTTGACATCTTACTTATTTCTCCTTAAAATTTAAATTCAAATATAGATTAGCATTTAAAAATGCCTATTACTAAAAAATATGTCAATAAAAACATTTAAAAGTATTGATTAAACCAAAAATTATGATGAAAAAATGTCAAATTAGATAATATTTTAATTATAAAAATCAAATATAAATTCATGGCAGAGATTTCATATATCAACCCTCTTTCAGAAGAAGGAAGAGGCATAGTAAAAGAATACGGGGATTTGAATCAGCTGACTGAAGAAAATGAGGATTTGGTAAGTAGCATAATGCATACACCAAATCAAAAGATTTCGGATGATGAATTGATACCTGGATCAATTAAAGAATTGGCTATAAACAAAATCAAATGGGCTATTGAAAAAAAGAACAATAAAAACTTCGATTCAAGAGAATATGAATATCTATCAAACAGTGAAATATATCAGGAAGATGTAATAGCATTCCACGTTTTATGCCAAGCACTAGCCATTCAATTTAACACAAGTTCCCGTGAAACAAAACTATTTATCGATTCCATCGGTCTTCTGATTGAAGAAAGACTATCAAAAATTACCCCAAGCATCAGATATGAGATAATAGATGAAATCCTCAGAGACATAGCAGTGGATGGATCAATAAAATGGACTTCCCTAAAAGAAGTAATCGGATCCAAAAAGCTCTCATTGGTTCAACTGCTATTGGACAATGGTGAAATAATACTTGAAAAAGAGGAATTCCTGGAAAAGTATGGGGACAAATTTGACGGAAGACCTGCAGACAGAATATATGACATAATTGTAGGGCAGAAAATAAAAGAATTGATACTTTCAAGATTGATAATGCAAAAAACAGAAGAATACATAAAAAGAATAAAGGAAATGTCAAAAATCATTGAAATGCATCCAATAATTCTTGAGCTGGGAGAACAATTGAAGGAAATTATCCCTGAAGAAATGTCCAAATATAACACTTATTATGCAGGTAGCGGAGGCTTGTATGGAACTGTAAAAGGTGGAAAATTAGTTCCTGAAGCATTCCCACCATGTATTCAAAATACCATTGAAGGAGTAAGCTCTGGAGGACGTAATGATGCGATTGTGCTTCTTTTAACTTCATTCGTATCATATGCCAGACTATATCCCGGAATATTTGGTTCTGACGAATCCGTTAAGATATCAGATATTGACACTGACTTAAAAATAACTGAAAACGAAATATTGCCATTGATATATCAGGCGGCAGACAATTGCACACCCCCACTTTTCGATGACCAACCACAGGAAAAGCTAAACATCATTTCAAAGCTTGGATTCGGCCTTCATGATGAAATTAGCCTTGAAAATGAAGGGGAAACAACATGGTACACTCCAATGAGCTGTGAAAAAATAAAAATGCATTTACCTCAACTATGTAAACCAGACGGTTCATGTAAAGGCCTTAATAACCCATTATCATGTTATGGGCGTAAAAAATATCAGATAGATAAAAAAGGAAAAAAAGAAAGTAGTTAAACTTCTTCATCAACAGTTTTAAATGTATAATGCTCCTCTTGAATAGCATCATAATATTCATTTAAAACACCAGTTTCCCATTTATTGTAATTCCAATATTCGTTTTCTTCAAATCTGTCAGCTAAAACACTGATTTTTCTTTCATCCTCGTCAATTCCTTCCTCTTTACAGAATTCAGATAAAATGTCTGGAGTGTATTCAGATGGATCATCATCCTTAAATTCATCATACTCCTCCAATTCCTCTTCTGAAAGGAAATCTTCCGGTTTTACAGGGTTTTCAATGGCCATTATTGTGTATAATACTATGAATAAGCTATCGTCTAAAGGCAATTGGTTTTGTTCAACACCTAAACCTGAAACCTCACCAGTTTCTAGATTAAGAATGGTGTAACCTGACCTTTGACAAGGAATCCATTTCCTATAAGCAAATTCAACAATGTCTTTAGGACTTAAAGTTGTTAAAATAGTTTTAAGTTGCTCTACACCTATAACTTCAATATACTCTTCTTCCATATCTATCACCTTAATTATTATCAAAACCTAATATTAATTTAAACCTTTATAACTATTTCTATTAATTTTAAAAATCACAAATTATTTTTATTAATAATCTTAAAATAATAACTGAATGAATGGAAAAATAAATATTAAATAAATGATTTTTATGTTCTCTAAAGCTACTTTGAAAGAAAGAAGACAGTATTATAGGGAAGAATGGTCTGAAAAAGATTTGCCTGACTTTATAAGCAAGGAAATAACAAAAAGAGAGTTTGGTTTTGACCATATAGGAAATGGACCAAATGATAGGTACAAAGTGTTTAAGGGAAAGGAGTCTTTAAGAAAATTCCTAAGGTACAAGTCACCATTTGCAGCCTATGTCTCTGTTGCTTTCTATAACAACCCTTCAAAAAGGCAGGATTGGCAAAAGGCAGAATTCATTTTTGATGTGGATGCAAAAGATATTCCAATCAGAACCTGCCAGTGCGACGGCGTTTGTGAAGTTTGTCTTGGAGAAGCTAAAGAAATCGTCAATAACCTCATTGACACATTAGAAGACGATTTAGGCCTTCAAAACATTCATTTAATATACTCTGGAAGAGGTTACCACATAAGAATTCTTGATGAGGAAGTAATGACAGAGGGAAGTGAGCTTAGAGGAGAATTGTTAAAGTATGCTGCAGGTGCAGAAGTGCCCAATACCGAATTTTCAAACTCCAATCTATCCAACAAATCATTCAACTTCGAGCATTTCTCAATACCGATAGGATATCCAAAAGTATTTACGCAAAGAGTAAAATACAATATCCAACATCTTGTTGGAAACGAGCAGATAGACGGCATCAATAAACCTTTAATGAAGGATATCATAAAATATCGTCATTTGGTTGATGAGGGACAATGGGGAATGTTTAAAAACAACATCGGACCAATTCGTTATAAAAAACTAACAAAGGCAATGGCCAGAACAAATCTTGAAACAATTGATGCAAAAGTATCAATAGATTTAAAAAGGATATTGCGTTTACCTTCATCACTTCATTCCAAAGTAAGCATGAAATGTGTTGAAGTGAAAAATAGAGAAACCTTTGATCCGTTTAAAGAAGCTGTTCCAAAATTTGTTTATGAAAGAAACTAATAAGAAGATGATACCATGAATCAAATACTAAAAGAAATATTAGAAGAAAGTGAATACTTCGAAAAAAATAATGAAAACATATATATCCCAAAATACTTAGGCTTAATTGTAAACAGCATTGTTGTTTATGATGTAAATTGGGTTATAATAACAGAAGAAGAATTAATGCTTATGAATGAACATGTGCAGAATCATCCAATAGCTTCAGTTCATTTAAAGAATATAAACTCAATATTAATAATAACAGAAGACGGCATAAAAGAAGTTTTATGAATCTTCTAAACAAATACTTTTTATTTTATTACCAATATCCATCGCATCCCCGTCTCCAGGGATAACATGCCAATCGTCGGCAACTTTTTTTGATTTTTCCCTTGCTTTTTCAAGAGAATCGTAATTTTCAAACATTTCGGTATCTTCAGAACGTATAGCTATTCTTCTTAAAGATTCCTCAGGGGAAACATCCAAAAAGAACATGTAGTTTGAAGTGGGCAAAACGATTGAAACTATCTTATAAACAATTATATTAATTACATTCGGAAGATAAACGACAGACATGATATATCTTGAAAAAATAAGAACATCAATGTCATCACTACCATAATAATATTTTATTACTGATCTGATTGCATCCCCAGCAAAAAATAGGGTAGCCTTCAAATGATTTAATTTTCCGGTTTTTAATAAAGCCTCTTTTGATTTTAATCCAAAGTAATTGTCAGGGGATGGATGAGAACGAATCACAACATTCTTTCCTTGGCTTCTATACATATCCTCCAACAGATTAACCTGTGTGTCCTTTCCAGATCCATCAAGACCGTCAATTACAATAAATTTCAAAATACCACCATAATAACATAATATAAAATAGCAGTTACAATACAAACTGAAACGTTATCCAATCCTTTAGGAGTTGAAGCTTCAGCAACAGTAGCTATTAAACTCATTAAAATAATAATCGGAATGTTTAAAGCAGGAGTGCTTGGATAACCGATAGCATTATAGAATGCAAATACAACAATTGAAGCTAAAATAATAACAATAAACATAGTTATTGAACCTTCAACTGATTTAGGGTCTCCTGATATATTATATTTATGTTTACCGTATTGTTGACCAACCACTGAAGCAAAACCGTCACCGTATACCATAGAAGCAATAGCCAATGCAACAATCCATAAGTGATTAGGCAATAAGAATATTAAAATAGTCCAAATTCCAGCATAATATACCAATCCCAAATCATGACCTGCTTCAGTAGCAGTGTTTTGAATTTGAATTGGGGAATATTTGGTTAACAAGAACGCGAAGACAGTCAATGGCAATGTTAAGAAGTAAACCATAACCATAGGGTCTTTAAAGAAAGGCATTATAAAAATACAATTTCCTACCATAATATGTAGGAATTTACGAGATAGTTCAGGTTTATGTTTCAAAAACTTTTCCGAAGATACGAAAACGATTGCAACATAAACGTAAACTATTATTAATGGTATAATATCGTAAAAATCCATGTTATCATTAATTAAATTTATTTAGATGCCATCTCCCCAGATGACGTAATAGGATAAAATTCAGTGTATTTTGAATTTCTTTCAATAGGGTGTCTTCCCAAGTTTTTAACCATATCACTTAATGTGGATATGGAAGCCTCAACACCATCAGGTGCTCCAGAAGCAGCAGATAATTCGTCTCCACCAAGAGTTCCACCCAAATCATTAGCTCCAGCTGTAAGTGCTACTTGAGCGAA
Source organism: Methanobrevibacter sp. (assembly GCF_030539665.1). Taxonomy (NCBI): domain Archaea; kingdom Methanobacteriati; phylum Methanobacteriota; class Methanobacteria; order Methanobacteriales; family Methanobacteriaceae; genus Methanobrevibacter; species Methanobrevibacter sp. Next base: position 252,852 of record NZ_JAUNXR010000004.1, on the reverse strand, counting down.
TCTGAATCCCATTTTTACCCAAGAAACTTGAATATTAGGAACTAAATCTTGGAGCATCAATCTAGAAACTGCATAGAGTTTTAAATCCTCAGTTCCTGAAGCTCCTAAATTTTTCTGACCTTCTAAGAATATAGGGGAATATTCATGCATGAAAGTCATTGGGATAAATTCTGTAAAACCTTTAGTCTCTTCCTGGAGGTTTCTAATGATATCAATATGTTCTACACGTTCTTCTAATGTTTCTACATGCCCATACATGATGGTTGCAGAACCAGGGATTCCAACTTCATGAGCGGTTCTTACAATATCAATCCACTCCTGTGTAGATACCTTTTCAGGACAAATAATCTTCCTAGACCTGTCTGTAAGAATTTCAGCAGCTGTTCCAGGCAGAGTATCGAGTCCTGCAACTTTAAGTCTTTCACAAGCTTCTGCTATATCTATTCCAGATACTTTAGCAGCATCGTTTATCATTGTCGGTGAAAAACCATGAATTAATGTATTTGGAAATTCCCCCTTTAAAAGCATTAGAAGATGTTCATAATATTCTATGTCTGCATCAGGAAGAACTCCTCCCATCAGACAGAATTCATGAGCACCATTTTCAACAGCAGGGGCCGCTTTTCCCAATATAGACTCATCATCCATAATATATGCTTCCGGATTGTCTGCATCTACTCCAAAGGCACAGAATCCGCATCTTACAGTACAAATATTAGTAAAGTTGATATTACAATTATTAATGAATGTGACTTTATTTCCAACGATTTTGCTTCTTAAATAATCAGCAGTTGCGAGTAAAGGATATAAATCTGATCCTTTAATATTCATCAAATAATTTCCCTCTTCAACAGAAATAGGCTCATCTAAAGCCTTGGTTAATATTTTTTCTGTTTCAGAAGAAACAGGTAATTTATCAAACATATATAATTATATGAGGATGATTAAATATAAAGATTTCTAATATTAAAGTTACATTATACTCCTAATTTTTTACCCATTTTACTTTAGAAGTTGTATAAATATAATGTTTTGAAAATACTGGGTTAAAAAGGCCATTAGTCAAATTTTCTGTGCTAAAAGATAATGCAACAGATTTTCTTAAATTATAATTAATCCTATCACCAACCGAATCCTGTTCTTTCTTATCAGTTATCGTATCTGAGCTTACCGTTACATTAAACTGTATTTTTTCCTTATTGTATCTAGAATCAAAACCCATATAATTATACTTGATTTTAATTAGATTTACCGAATTTGGAATTAGCAAATCATCTTTAGAAATTTCATAATCGCCATACACATCATCGGGAAAAACGGCAACGTCACCAACAGCTATCCCCTCATTGACACCGTTTCTTGCAGCGGCCATTGCAACCATCAGTTCGTTTTCATTTAAAATAAAAATGCTGCTTGAAACAAGAATCACGATTAAAACTCCTACAAGAAATATGAATTCCATACTCAACTGTCCTTTATTATCCATTAGATCCACACTCCATCAATAGATATCCCATTGTTTTCATGCTTTTTAATAATGTAAGTATTTCCACCATGCAATTCCACAGAATCTACTTTTAAATTATTCTTAACCAGATTTATTGGCATTATCTGATTTTTTGCCGTTCTGCCACCTCCATGAAATATTACATCATCTTTAGAAACCTTCAGCTTGTATGGGCTTCCGGAAATTTTGTCGGGAAGAGTAAATTCTTTGCTATAACCTTCACCGTTTGAATTGACCTGATTTATGTTATCGCAAACATCATCTAAAACCAACCGCGAATAGGAATGCATTGCAATATTCTGCTGAGAATTTGCATTATTGGTTGCCATGAATAAAATAAATGTAGCAATTAAAATTATCAAAAATATAGAAAATAGATATTGAATTGAAATAAACCCTTTATTATCCATATTTAGATAATTGAAGCGTTGTTTAAAATAATTTGTTCAAATAATCATGTGAAATTTATTTAAAGATATTAAAAAGCTCTTGCTCAAAAGTAATATATAATAAAAATATCAAATAAGATAATATGAAAGGTAAAGTAATTTTTATTGGTGCTGGTCCAGGAGACCCTGACCTCATCACAGTAAAAGGAAGAAATGCGATTGAAAAAGCCGACATTATAATTTATGCAGGTTCACTTGTCAATAAAGAAGTTTTGAACGTTAGAAAAGAGGATGCTGTTGTCTACAATAGTGCAGTTCTTAATTTAGATGAAATCATTGAGATAATCAAAGAAGGAATAGCTGAAGATAAACTTGTTGCAAGAGTGCATACTGGTGATCCGTCAATTTATGGAGCTATTGGTGAACAGATTCGTGAGCTTCAAAAAAATGATATAGAATATGAAATAATTCCAGGAGTTAGTTCCTTATTTGGAACAGCATCTGTCCTTGAAGCCGAATTAACATTGCCTGAAATTTCACAAACCGTTATAATTACTAGACCTGAAGGAAGAACACCAAAACCTAGAAAAGAAAGCATAGCAAGTCTTTCTAAACATGAAGCAACAATGTGCATATTTTTAGGTATTGGAATGATAGACAAAGTCGTGGAGGAATTGCTTGAGGGCTATACGGAAGATACTCCAATAGCTGTTGTTAAAAAGGCAACCTGGAATGACCAGGAAATAATTAAAGGAACCCTCAAGGATATTGCAGAAAAAGTAAAAGAAGCTAATATAACAAAGACTGCAATGATAATTGTTGGAGATGTATTAAACCCTGGCGATTTTACACCATCTAAGTTATATGATGCTAAATTTAAACATGAATATAGATAAAAAAAAGTTATGAAAATTCTTCTTCGGCTCTTGAAATCAATTGTAATTTTTCAAAGGCAACATCAGGAGAAGCTCTTCTAAGACCACAATCAGGATCTAAAATAATATGATTAGTTCCAAGAATATCTATGCCTTCACGAACAAGGTTTTGAACATCAGCATATGAATCAACTTTATTTACTGAAGTATCTATGCAACCAAAACCTATTTTCTTATTTTTAATTAAACCGACATTTTCTCTTAAAACATCAATATTAACATCATTTCCTGCAAATTCACAGTCAAGAATATCAATTTTGAACTTAGTCAATTCCTTAAAAACAGAATCCAGATTTCCACAAACATGCATAGAAATCGGAACATCAACACTTTCGGAAATTATGCTAATGGCTTCCCTTGCAGTTTTAAAGTCAACCATTCCAGTAGACAAGAACGGTTCATCTATTTGAATATATTTTGGATTGACATTTTTTTCAATAGCCATCACTTCATATTTGAGACTATTTGCCAAATCAAGAATAGCATCATTCTTATTTTTATAAAAAGAAGCAATTCTGGAAGAAAAAACAATAGTTGACGGACCGGTTATAATACCCTTAATCCCCTTTTTTTCAGGAACATCGCCATCAAAAAACTCATTAATTAAAGATTTGGCATACTTCAAATCTTTAACGGTTATTTCCTGAGTTGGTTTTTGTATTTTGCCATTGATAACAGTATTAGTTCCTTCCAAAGACATTCCAGGAATGTATTTTGTAAAAGAACTTACCATATCTCCCCTTACCTGACCATCAGAAATTACATCAATGCCAGCTTCCAATTGTTTGAAAACGGCTTTTCTAATAGCTGACTTGTAAGGATCATATAAATTAAAAACATTTAGAAGTTTGTCCTTAAAAGAAGCAGGTTCCTCTACATCAGCAGGAAAACTGCCAACTACTGTGGAATACATAGAAATCAAGCCAATTTTTTAATTTTTTCAAGTTCCTCATCATCAATCGGCAACTCTACGACAGCAGTACCATGACAAGGTTTAGTGTATGGAATTAATACTCTTTTTTCATCATTTTTAATTCCAATTGGTATTGGAGGTATTCCAATTATTCTAACACCTAAAACTTCATCTCCAGGTTTAACGTTGATGATTTCATCAGATTTGAAACGGATAATCATTGCACAGTCTTTAAAACCTGCCTGACTTGCAAGAATTTCATAGTCATCAGATTGTTGAAGATAAGTCTCTAAACAAAAAGCCATTATAACCCCTCCAATGCTTTATCGAATCTTACTCTTAAAGGTGTAGGATTATGGAATGCTCTAACAGCAACTATGTCTGCATCAGTATTTTCCTCAACTATATCCTTATATTCCTTAAGAAGTTCAGGGTCTTTTTCAAATACCAAAGCTATTGATTTAGTTTGAAGAAGATGGTAAAATGTCACGAAAAATGAAGCCGCAGCATCCTTATGGACAAAACCAACAAGCAAATCAAAATCCCCAGGACCGATTTCATTTAAACATTCATCCAAATCAACCAAATTGTGAACATAATAGTTTTCAGGATCAGACACTGTTACAAGTTTGGTTGCTGCAGGATTTGCAGCAATTGTTACATCATAATCTAATTTTGATAATTTATAAGCAGCATAAACCGCCATTGGAGTTTGTGAAGGAACTTCAGGACATCCCAATAATATTAAAGCTTTTTTCATAACTATCACCAATTTTAACTATTTCTTCTCTTTAAAGTAATTGCATTTGACAGAATAAATGCTGATATCACCATATACGAAAGCAATGCCATACCATTAATTGTTCTGTTAAAGATAAATAAACCAATTAAGGACTGGCTGATAAATGCAGTTAACGCACCAATTAATAATACTTCCTTACCTAAATATTTTTTGTTTTTGCTTTCTCTTTTTTGCCTATAAATAGTCAATACTTTAAATCCAACAATAATTGTTCCTAAAACAAATATCATTAAAGCAATTAAACCTAAATATCCAAAGTCAAATGTATACCCCATAATTCCCGGAAGCATGTAATCAACAATATCCTTTTGATTTACAAGTACACCGAAGAACAATGGGAATGGTAAACCAAATGCCAAAATTAATTGCATAGGTAATGAAATGTACCCTTCAGCAAATGCAGTACCTTCAGTTCCCCAAAAGGAAACCGCTCCACTATGACCTATTAACTGAGTGTTGTTCAACACCATCTTAATACTTGATAATGAATATTGCTCAATTCTTTGAAGACGTAACATCGGACTGAAAATTGTCATTCCAGTGGCTCTAGCAATTCCTTCCAATCCCAGGAAACCTAAAAGTGCGGCACCTAAGAATATAAACATCCTTTTGATAGTAAACACTGATTTTTGTCTGAAAGATTTGGAAATTATTAAATTTCCTATGAATAAACCAACAATCCATAATAATAAGAAAGACCTGTGCATCAATCCACCAAATATTGTAATTAAAAGGATTAAAAGATATACAAATCTCTTAAGACTATGTACATTAACTCCCGATTCTTCCATTACCTTTAACGATGCTAAAGCAGCGATAATTCCAAGAACTGCAAACGGTCCATAAGGGTGTGTAAATTCACTTTGCCCACCTGAAACCACAAGAAGTACAATATCTACTCCAAAAAGAAGAACTAAACCACCAGAAATAAAAAGTGATAAGAATGTCACTATACTTAATGAAATTGGTGCTAAATTAATAATAAATATAAATGAAACCAATAACATCAAAAATACTTCAACAATTAATTGTAAATGATTTTGAGCAATTAATATCATAATTTAATCACGAGTTTTATTTTTATAAAAAAATTAAATGGACTGACCGGGATTTGAACCCGGGGCCTCCGCCATGCCAAGGCGACGATCTACCATCTGAGCTACCAGCCCTAACGAGAAATATATAATACAATACTATAATTATTTTAAGTTATTTTAATATAAATAACTATTTATTGTAATTGCCCAAATCATAAATATTTTCAATTATCAGATTAAATAAATCATCTGTTTTTAGTTGGATTTCACTATTGTCAGCAGTGATGAAATCCAATGCCTTTTGAGTTATTTCATCAATGTTATTGGACCTGAACATCAAACCCTGATTAATATAATACTGATCAACTGATAATGTCTCACCCGGATAACATGAGATAACTGGAGTTTGCAAAATAGCTGATTCACGATTCATTGTTCCCCCAGCACCAATAACCAAATCACATTTCTTAATTAGGCTAGATGTGTCAACTGGAGGTTTTAGAATTGTCACGTTATCGATGTTTTCAAAAATTTCAGCCTGAGCCCTAAATCTGGGAAGAATTAAAATATTAGCATAATCTTTTAAAACATCGACAATAGGAGATAAAACAGATTTATGACAATCTGTATTTAAATAAGAAGCAAGAGACGGCTCCGGTCTCATTAAAATAGTTTTGGGATATTTCAAATTAAGATTCAAATCTGTAAAGATATTGTCATTATATTCGAAAGATTTGAAATGCATCAATTCAGAAGTCCCATTATAAGAAATAATTGAATTAGGATCAGCTCCAAATTTCATTAACTTCCACATGTCAATTATATTTGGAGTGATGATTCGATCACATAATGGAAGAGTAAGCTTGTTTGCAGCCAGAGCATGTTCATTATCTAAAACATATAAACTAGGAATACCAAGACCAAAGGAGATTCTTGGAAGTTCGATGGAATGCTTGCTAACCGCCACATCAATTTTTTCGTCTTTAATGACATCCAAAAGCCCAACAATACGATCAGTGCTTTCCTTTAACTTGTCATAAAGGCTTACTCCATGTTTTCCAACAGATATGAAATCAATATCATACATATTCATTAATTTATGGATATCACCAAAGTCCCTAGCTGTAATAATAACATCTTCACCTTCATTTTCAAGATATTTAATTATATCTTTAAAAAATCTAACATGAGGGGCATTTGAAATGTCTATCCATATCTTCAATGAAATCACCTAAATTTCTTCTTTTCTTTTAGCTATCGCATCGATAATTTCTTGAAGTCCAATTCCTTCTTTTAAACTACTTTTGATAACTTCAATATCTGGATTTAATCTTTTAGCATCTGCAACCATCTTATCTGCATCAGCGCCAACTGCATCAGCCAAATCCACTTTATTGATTACAATTAAATCGGAACCCTTGAATATTAAAGGATGTTTCTCTACAGTGTCATCACCTTCGGTAACACTTACAACAACAATCCTCATGTGAGAACCAAGTTCAAAATCAACAGGACAAATCAAGTTTCCAACATTTTCGATAATTAATAAATCAATATCATCCAAAGGTAAGTCTGCAACACCATGACCCACTAAATGTGCATCCAAATGACATTCCTTACCCGTATTTAATCCTACAACAGGAACATCGTGCTTTTCAATTCTTCCTGCATCAAACTCACTTATTACGTCACCAGCGATTACTCCAATATTATAATCTGTATTTTCAATAATATCTTCAATCAATGATGTTTTTCCAGAACCAATAGCTCCTACGAAATCAACACAGAAAATACCATTATCTTCAAAATTCTTTTTATTTCTATCTGCTAATTTTCTATTAGCATCCATAATGTTTTTTTGAACTTCAATATCTGCTACTTTATGCACTAAAATCACCTCTATTCTTCATCAGGTTTTTCAATTACAATATTCTTTACTACACAATCTTTTCCATTTAAAATAGAAATTCTTAAGTTTTCACAATTTGGACATTCTATAATAGGAGCATAATGATCGCTGTCATCCAAATTAGCCACTCCTTCATATCCGCATTCAGGACAGTTAATTGTAACAGGAATTTCACTTATGTCAATTTTTGCATTTTCAGCAATTGTATTTTCTACAAGCACATCTAATAAAAATCTTAATTGCTCCGGATTTAACATGGCTAATCTGCCCACTTCAATATAAATTTCAGTAACTTCCGTAGCATTATTATTTTCAGCTGTTTCAAGAACAGCATTTATTATTCCTTGAGCCATTGACAGTTCATGCATTCTTATTACTCCTTATAAAATAAACTTTAATATATTATATATGTTATTTAAATATTAATAAATCTTTGGAAAAATCAATTTAATATTCTAATTCGAACAAAAGCTCTGAGGCCATTTCATTAGCCGAATCAATTGAAAGGGCTTTTTTGGTGAACATTACAGCTCCAGATTTGTCGCCTTGCCTATATAAAATCCTGCCAAGCAATGCATAGGCGTCTGCATATCTTGAGTTTTTAGCAATGATATCGTTTAGGATGTCTTTGGCTAAAAAATAATCTTCCTGAACGTACAAATCATATGCTTCCTCATATAAAATGTCTTCCTCATTTACGGTTGGTTCCTTTTGAGGTTTTTTAGGTTTCTCAACCTTTTTGATCTTCGGTTTATGAATGATTTCTTTTTTGTTTGGTTTTTCTTCTACAATAATCTCTTTTACTCCTTCCTCATCCTCTACCTGACTCAAGAGATAATCAATTATGTATTTTGTGGTATTTTTATTGAGTGGCTTGTTATCGTTGCCGCATTTTGGAGAGTAAATGCAAGAAGGGCATCCCTCTTTACAATCACAATTCTCAAGCAAATCCCTTGTTGATTTCAATAGATCCACAAAGACGTCAGCAGCTTTTTCTGTAATTCCCATACCCCCTTCATAGGCATCGTAAATGAAAACGCTTGCCTCTTGAGTGTCTGGATGGTAGTCTGTTGAAAGTCCTCCAATGTCAAACCTGTCACACATCACATGCAATGGAAACAGACCTATCAAAGCATGTTCTGCCCCATGAAGACCGCCAGGATAAGATTCATCTTCAGGGAATTCCTTTTCGATGGCGTTTTTGACGTCCTCAGGTACTGTAAACCACAAACCTTTAGTTTTGAATTTAAGGGGCTTTAAATCAAGCATATTAACTCCCAATACTTTGGAATATTGCATGAGTTTATACTTATAATAATCTTCAGTTACTGTCAATTCCCCAAAATTAATAGTTAAATTGCCATACCTTGTTTTAGATATTTTTTTATCTATATTGATTGCAGTATCATGCAAGACCATTGTGTGATAGTCAACATCCTCCTTTACGACATTTACAATCTTTTTGGAGAAGTTAATGTTTTCAACCCTATAAGTTTCACCCTTATTAATTAAAATAGCTCCCTCATGAGCTTCACGATACATCTGTGAGCGGTCCATTGTCTCCAAAACCTTTCCCCTGTTCATTATCATAAAAGTTTCATTGGATAACTGGTCAAGAGAATGATTGAAAGCAGGATTGTCGTTGTGATTATAGATATATTGATTTTGAGGAGTTCTCCTAAGTATCCTATCACGTGAAAATTTATCCAATATTTCCTTATCTACTCCAAAATATTTTTTGCCCTCTTCAATGGTAATTGGAAGTTCATATGCCGCACAAGCCAAATGCGCATCCCTTAAAATATTATTGTTTAAATCTATGATTGCATTTTCATGTGGCTTGTCAAAAAAGAACTTAGGATTGTTCATGAAATATTGATCCAATTGATTTTCAAAAGCAACGAGAATTGCCAATGATTTTTGATTGCTTCTTCCAGCCCTTCCACTTTGCTGCCATGTTGAAATCATGGTCCCCGGAAACCCTGAAATGACAACTGCATCAAGTGACCCTATATCAATACCCATTTCCAATGCATTTGTACAGGTTACTCCCAAATACTCTCCTGATTTTAACTTATTCTCAATGTCTCTTCTTTCTTCAGCCAGATATCCCGCCCGATATGCTGCAATTCTTTCTGTCCATTTTGGTTTTATCTGATTCATGTCATGCTTAGACCAGCGTGCAATCAGTTCTGCGGTTTTACGAGAAACAGTAAAACATAAAGTCTGAATCTGTTTCAGCATCAAATATAAGAATATTCTCTCGGTTTCCAAGTGAACGGAAGGTGCTTCGGTTGCATTTTTTGCCCTGCGCCTATAATTTTTAAATGGATTGTATAAAATGAAATCTTTCTCTCCGCTAGGGGAAGTGTCGTTGTCAACCAAAACAAATTCCTCCCCAGTCAATTTATTAGCCAATTCTAATGGATTGGCTAAAGTGGCTGAAGACAAAATGAATTGAGGTTTGGCCCCATAATGGTTTGCTATCCTTTTAAGCCTTTTAATTAAATAAGCGACATTTGAACCAAAAACTCCTTTATAAAAATGTGATTCATCAATGACTATGTATTTTAGGTTCTTATAGAATTTTTTCCATTGATGATGCCAGGCCAATATCAAGTGGAGTTGATATGGATTTGTTAAAACACATCTTGAGCTTGATCTTATGCTGGCCCTTTTTGACTTTGGAGTGTCCCCATCATAGGTATTGGGATTCAAATTTAATTCCAAATCTTTTTCAAGGCCTTTCAAAACATTTAATTGATCGTTAGCCAATGCCTTTGCAGGATAAATATATAATGCTGTAGCCTCATCATTTTCTATTAAGGTATCCATTATGGGTAAATTAAAAGCCAAGGTTTTTCCAGAAGCCGTTGGAGTTGTTATGATGATGTTTTCCCCATTTTTCGAATGTTCATATGCGTCAGCCTGATGACAATATAATTTGATTCCATTAGATTCTAGATATTTTATTAGAACATCATTTAAACCATCTATTTTTTTAAATTTAGCTTCTTTGGCAGGGATTGTTTCCACATGTGCAATCTTATCCCTATAATTAATATCATTTTTAAATGTATCAATCGCTTTTAATTTTTTAGCCATAATAATCTATAAAAAAAGTTTTACATTCAACTAACTATAATAGTTATAGCTGTTAATATTAATAAATATTACATTAATTGTTCAATTTTTCTTTTAAAATTTCGAATAAAATAATTAAAAATTGACTGCTGGCCTTAATTTTAAAATAATTATCATAATAATCTGTTAATTCAATGTATCCTGATGAAAATAGCTGAGGTTTGATTAGATCTATGGTTCTGATGTCATTGAATTTGATTAAGAATTTTTTTATTAATAATCCCTCTTCTTTTATTAAGATATCCGTATTAATCCATTCCCTGTTGTAAAAAATACTTTTGGAAAGAGGCTTGCCAAAACGAACTTTGAAGTGAACCCCAACAGGCTTTTCGATTTTAACTGGAAAACCTTCATTGTTTAGTTTATTTTCCAATAGATTTCGAATATCATTATTATTCATAACAACCTCTTCAATTATACAAGAATTATATTTAAAATAAAAGATTTAAACTTATTATTTTAATAAAATATCAATTTAAAATTCTTAAATATAGCAATTATTCTTTATTTAAAATATATTAAAACTCATATATAAATTATATAGAAACGATATGAAAAATATTTTATAATAATGTTATAAAAAAGGACCTTTAAACTACTTATAAATATTATTAACTCAATAAAAATAAACAATTGAAAGAAAAATTGGAATTAATATGATTAGTTATGAAGAATTTGAAGAAATTGTTGTAGATATACTCAAAAGAGACATATCCACAAATGAAGAGCAAAATGAAGCAATTTCTGCTAATCCAAACGAATCACTATTTATAGTGGCAGGACCGGGATCAGGAAAAACAACCGTAATAGTGCTGAAGATATTGAAATACATTTTTGTAGACGATATAAATCCCACTGAAATAATGGCCACCACATTCACCCGTAAAGCTGCTGATGAGCTTTATTCACGTATCCTAAGCTGGGGAGACCAGATTAAAAAATATCTAATGGAAAACATCAACATCGATTTTAGTGATTTCAACGCCGTTGAAGAGAATTTACTTAAGATTGAAAAAATTGATTTTAACCAGATAAATATAGGTACAATTGACGGAATAGCTGAAGAAGTTTTAAGAGTCCATAAGGAACCTGGAACCAACCAGCCAGTAGTGATTGAAAATTTTATTGCAAAGGCAGCAATGGTAAATTCCGGACTTTTGAATACCAATAGACATCAAAATAAGGATTTGCAAGAATTTTTAAAAGCATTTAGCAATTACGGTAGACTAGAAGAGCATCCTGAAAAGATGGGAGACATCCTACTGGAGATGAAAAACAGAATGTACTATGACCAAATTGATAAAGGCAAACTTCTAGAAACTGTAAACAACAATCCTGGAGCTATAGAAGCATTAAATGCAATCAAAGATTATGAAGAGGATATCAAAAGGAGAAACATTATAGATTTTCCAATGCTTGAAGCAAAATTTCTCAAATATCTGAAAAACAACAAATTGGATGTGTTTTTAGATGATATAAAAATAATTCTTGTTGACGAATATCAGGATACAAACCTGATCCAGGAAGAAATCTATTTCACAATAGCCAAATCCGCCTTAAAGAATGGGGGAAACATAACTGTAGTTGGAGATGACGATCAATCATTGTATCGTTTTAGAGGAGCTACAGTAGACCTTTTCACTAATTTTAAGAAACGTGCCTTTGAAAAATTAGGAATAGAAGTGAAAGAAATCAATTTGAGAACAAATTACAGGTCCAGTAAAAACATAATCAACCACTGTAACAGATTCGTTGAAATCGACCATAAATACCAGCATGCAAGGGTGGAAGAAAAACCCAAGATAATCGCGCCTAATTTGAAAACAGAGAGCATACCTGTTCTTGGAATGTTTAGGAACAATGTGGAAATGCTAACACATGACTTGGCTTTAATGATAGGAAAACTGGTAAATAAAGGAGAAGTTGATTTAAAAGTAAAAAAGATTATCAAACATGGCATTAGTGAACCTGCAGGAGACGTTAAAAAGATAACCCTTAAATTAGATGAGGAATATGGTTCCGCTTCAGACATAGCCGTTTTAACTTTTTCACCAAAAGAAACAAATTTGGGAAAAAATCTATTCCCGTTCTATTTGAGAAAAAACCTTGAAAGATTGAAAAAGCCGATTTATGTATACAACCCAAGAGGCCAGGATCTGCAGGATATCGAAGAAGTTGCAATATTCTGTGGCTTGATGTTGGAATGTATTGATCCAGAACAGAAAATAGAAAAAAACGACAAGGGAATTTCCAATTTAGCTAAAAGAAATATGAATAAATGGCGCAGATTAGCAAGAGACTTCATAAAGACAAATCCGGAGCCCCATGAACCATTTACGCTAAAAGAATTTGTAACCGCATGGCAATTAAGACAACCGAAAGGTCATGAAAAATGGCCCGAAACAGCTAGCTTGATGGAACTTGCATATAAGCTCATTACATGGATTGAACCTTTGCAAGAAGATGTTGAAGGTATCGTCTATTTAGAAGCAATTACACAGACAATTACACAAACAGGATTCTTCAACAAGTTCTCAGGACACGTTTATTTCGATAGTGAAGAGAATAATGAAGAAAGCATAAAAGAGGCCATTTACAACATTTTTATTCCCATAGCCACAGGAGGTGTTGAAATTGACGAATCGCTTCTTGAAACTCTTCCGAATGATAGGATAAACATAATGTCAATCCACCAGTCAAAAGGTTTGGAATTTCCATTGGTTATTGTTGATGTAGGTTCCAGATTTAATAAAAACGATGTTAGAACTCAAAGATTCAGATTTCCGAAAAAGCCTCCTGAAAAAGAATCCCTAGAAGATGCAATACGCAACCATAGTGCTCTTGGAAAAAACGAAAGGGAAGAAAAGGACCGTGCATTTGATGATTTGACAAGACTATATTTTGTTGCATTTTCACGAGCTGAAAACGTTCTTATTCTAGTTGGCCTAAATCAGGGAATAGATGGATATAACATTAAAAACAAGAAAGTAAAAATCCCCAATGTTGCTTTAGGATGGGATAGAGACGAGAATTTTAAAGGTTTTGATGAAATTTATATGATATGAAGAGGGATAAAATGAAATTATCTGCAAGAAGTGACGCTTACATAATACCTGAATACAGCTTAACAGGAGACCTTTTGTCTTTTTTGACATGCAATCTCCAATACCGATATCAAAATAGGGGAACTCTTCCGCCTTCAATGCCGGTGCAATTATGGTTTGGAGAATTTATTCATGGAGTTATGGAGGAAGCATTTTTAGAATGGGAAAATACAAAAAAACAATTCCCATGGGATTGGAAAGAAGATGTGAGACCTATTGAAGACATGATTGATTTAAGACTTCAAGTAAGAGGGTTGTATCCTCCGAAAAATCATTTCTTTACAACAAACTCACCTGATAGCAAAATAACTTCCGATGATATAAATGCACATGACCATAAAAAATTAGCTAGTGCTCGTGCCCACGAAGCCATTAACACATGGGGGCCTCATTTGTTTCCATTAATCGACTCTGCTGAATTATTGATAAAGGGATTAAGAAATATGCCCAATTATGATGAAAAGAAAAGCAGGTCAAACTATTATGGGATAAATGGAGTGATTGACGTTTTAAGTTCAATAAAAATTGATGAAACGATTGGAAACAATCAGTCCATTCTGGATAATTATACAAATAAGATAATTGAATTTCTAAAAAAGGACACCGATTTTCAAAAGAACATCTCTGAGATTGATGGAAATGAATATGAAATAATCATCGATTATAAGGGAATGAAAAGACCATCAACTTCCGATAAAACTTGGGAACATCACAAACAGCAAATCCTAACATATTCCTGGCTTAGATCAAAGCAGGAGGATGCGAAACCTATTGTTGCAGGAATAATATTCTATTTGAACGAACTTGTCCCATCATACGAGGATTTACAGTCCATGCAAATAGAAATCGAAAATGACCAAACAGACATTGAAATTGGTGAAGAAGATTTTGATAAAATTATGAACTGGGATAAAACAAAAGACTATCCTCAGCTTTCCGATGAATTAAAAGAAAAAAGGTCCTTTAGGATCATAACCATAAATGAAGATGAAATTGACAATGCACTTGAAAAATTTGATGCTGTTGTTTATGATATAGAAAAGTCAATTATTGATGAAAGAGATGGCTGCAATATCAAGCAGGCCTGGAAGGCGGAGGCTGAAGAGAGAACATGCAACGCTTGCGATTTTAAAACCTTCTGCGGAAACGAAAAGAATAAAAAGAAAAATTTTAAAATACCTTAATCTAATAATTAAAAGTAAGTGGTAGTATGATAGATGAAATTTTAAAAACAAACAAGGACAATTGTGAAATTTTTGAAAAGCATGCAAAGGTAACTTCAAAACCTGTAGCTGTTAAATTCTTTGACAGCCCAGACGAAATTCCTGAAGGTATAGATTTAATTGATGAAACTATTAGACATTGCCAAATGGTTAAAAAAGCATCATTCGGTGAAAAATTCTACAGTACTCTTGAACAGCAACAATGTAAAGGTGGAGCTGGAGCTCTTGGACTTGGACCAATGCCTCCAAAAGTAGCCAGTGGAGAGACTTACTACAATCTTGGCAGATTTGAAAGTCTTGAAATTGCTAAAGACACTGTAGATGAATTATCCGTCGTTCCTGTTGAACATAAAGGAATTATTTATGCTCCTCTTGATGAAGCAACATATGAGCCTGACGTTATTGTAATTATTTCCGAACCTATTAGTGCAATGAAAATAGCTCAAGCACTGGTTTACAATGATGGGGATAAAGTTAGACCTAATTTTGCTGGAATCCAATCATTATGTGGTGATGCAGTAGCAAATCCTATCATAACTAAGGGAGTCAATATCACCATGGGATGTGACGGTTCCAGAAAAGCGGCAAAAGTTAAAGATAATGAATTGGCTATTGGAATTGCAAAAGAGAAAATTGAACAAGTCGTTGAAAGTTTAATGAATATCTAGAAGATGTTTGTAATCTTTATAATGATTTATATTCAATAATTCCAATTCATTTTTTTCTTTTATACCCCAAAATTCATATCCGTCCTTAAAGATTCTTCTAAGGATTGGATTTAAATTATCATTTTCATTTTTTATATATTCTATTAAATTATTTCTATTCATTGCAAAGGGCATTCCCAATCCTTCGGCGGTATCTAACAATCCTGTTTTTCTTCTTCTTAAAACTGAAACCGTATTGTCCGGATTGTCGGCATTTAAAAGAGTATCGATTATGTTGTTTAATGTTTCTGTTGATACTGTCGGTTGGTCTCCTGTAACGCATAATGCATATTTTGAATTGGTATTTTGGAGACCATTCAAAAGAGATACTGATAAACCTACATCAACAGGATCATTAACTACAAATTTTACATTATCATCATAATTTTTAGAAATAGCTTCAATTATTTCATCTTTATAATGACCAAGTACAACAATACATTCCCCAATATCTAAGGATAATACATTATCGATTGTATTCTCAATTACTGTAGAATTATTTAATGGAAGAACAAGTTTATTTTTAACTTCAAGATTGTTTTCCAGTTGGTCTTTACGCATTCTGGAATTCTTTCCAGCTGCAGTAATAATAGTTGAAATTGACATGAAAATCAAAAATATAAAAAAAAAGAAGAAAATTGGATTACTTAGCAGGTTCCAATTTTACAATTTTAGCATAAATATACATACTTGGACCTTCACCTTCAGTCCACATTATTATTTTTATCGGTACATCATAGGTGTTAGTTACTTTAATATCTTCTGCAGGATTATATCCAAACAATACTGCATCTTCATCATTTACCATACCAACAGGCAAGCTAAATCCTTCTGCAAGCACAGCCCCTCTTAAAGCTCTAGCAGGAGGGCAAACCCCGTGAGATGCACTTCCACCCGGAGCGTTTGAATCTGAAGCAGAACCGAAATCAATATATGCCTTACCATTACCTGAAGAATGTGGAGGAATAATAGTATTATTCCATGCATCTACAAATTGACGAGCATTATACTCCCTAACGGTATCACCATATTCTGGATGTGACCCTAAGGTAGTACTATAGACTTCACCTGACTTATCAGTAGTATTACCCATATACAATACAATAGGAGTTCCGACAGGATAAGCAGCTACATAATCTGAAACGTTTTTACCAAATATGTCATATACCTGATCAGCCAACACATCTGCCCTTCCATCAGAGAAGTTAGAAATACCCTTTTCAATTACGAAGGTAGAACCATTTTTAGCTTCGTCATTATACCAGTTCTGAATTGTTGTTATATTGAAAAAGTCACTGGTCCAATTCTGATCTTTGATTTTTTCAACAGGAACATGTTCAATAACAGTATGGTTAACAACCACATCCACACCATCGTCATTTTTCACAAGAGTTTTGGATGGTACGCTGTAACCCCAAATATATGTATCAGGTTTGTGAATAGCTAAGTTATCTCCATCATAAGTTAAGTATCCAGGACCATCAAAACCGGTTGCCCTACCATATCCATCAATATTTCCACTTGACACCGAAGTCATATCAAAGGGTACGGCACCAGTTGTTAATGAAATCATCATACCAGACAAATCTAAACTAGTAATCTGATGAATTAAAAAATTAAAATTGCTAATAAGCGGAACTTCCATTACTTCTCCATCAGCACCAAGAATTGAATCCCCCTCATATACTGATTGCCCTATTGGAAAACCATATGCTTCAGCTAAAGTTTTACCAGAAAATGTAGGGTGATTAACAAATGAAAATGCAAAAAGGAGAATGGAAACACAAAAAAGTACAAGAATAATTTTTACTGATGTGTCTCTCCAATTACTCATAAAATAAACACCTTAATAATAATGATAAATTAATAATATATATTTATATAAAAATCTTATTATTTATATATTGTCTCGCTAACTACAATTTTTAGACAAAGTTTTTATTCTATCCTGAATTTCAATAATTGTTTCCTGACCATTTCCTCCAATAAACATGGCGTTTTCATGAGAAAACTCAGCTACAAGAGCAATTAATTCATCAAGATTGTTGACAACTTCCAATCGACCATCATAACCCAAATAGTTTACTTTTTGAACAGCCATGTCAACAGTATCATCCAAACCTGGGAAAATAACAATTACTTCAGGATTGTATTTGACGACTTCATCAAGCATATCTAGCCTATCTGACTCATTGAATCTAGGAGTTCCCATAAATATGGCGTGGAATTCATCCTCATTTAAAACAGACTTTAAAGCATCAATATTATCAGTTTTACCTATATAAATCTTTGAATCGTTTAGAGGATATACATCCAAACGACCTTCAACAGCCTTGAAATCGGCCAATGCCTTGAAAATGGTTTCTTTAGGAATCTTAAGCTCACTGGCTATTGCAGTTGCAAGACCTGCATTAAACCTATTAAATTCACCAAAGATTTGCAGATTTGCTTGAGATTCAAAATAATAGAATAAATTATCTGCAGCTTCCTTAAAATTACTTTTAAAATCCTGATTATGGTTTATGACAACATCATTTCCCTTGAAAAACCTTACAAGAGCGTTTTTATAGTTTGCAACAGTTCCATGAACATCCATATGATCCATGCCCATGTTAGTGAGACCTATCAAATCAAAGTCAAAACAATAATTGCAGAAATCAAGAGTCATGTCACAAACTTCAATTAATAAAACATCCGGACTGGACTCTTCAGCTTCTAAAATTAAATCATAATATCCGTCAAAGCCACCACCACCGTTTCCACCTACAAGGACCTCTAAACCAGCGCTTTCAAGAATTTCCTTAATCATATGTACAGTAGTGGTCTTACCATTGGTACCTGTTATTCCAATAGTAAAAATATCCTTATGCTTGGTCAAAACGTCTGAAAGAAGTTTTCCACTTTCAACAATCCTATTAGCAAAACTGCTTCCCCACATACTAGGACTAAAAGCTACCGCATCTGCATTCTCAATGGAACTTTCATCAGTATATCCCAGATCAATTTGAATATTTTTAGAAATGACTGTCATACCATTCCCCATATTAGGAACATCCAGATTCACTACTGACACATCCAATCCTTCCAAATCAATATTCGGATTCAAATCAGTAGCATAAACCTTCCAACCATGTTTTAAAAGAGAATTAGTGGCCTTTTTTCCCTCTACGCCCAAACCAATAACTGTTGCCTTCATATAATAGTACCTTTAATAAATAATTTCAATAGTATAATATCTTTTTAAAAGTTAATAAATATTTATTAAACAAAAGAAACAATATTAAATAAATAAAATAGGTGAAAAAATGTTCGAAGAAGATTATGATGATAAAATTTATAATTTAATAATAAGTAATGGATTCGATAAAGAACACGAATACAGGCAATTTGTAGAAAAAATATATTCAAAACCAGAATTCCTATGGAAAGAATCCATATCAGGATCATATGCATCAGCAAGTCCTGAATTTTTTGAAAACATTGATGCAATAATTCTCCTTGCAGGTTTATATAATTATAATGAAGATACATTTAATGATCTGTTGGAAGCCAGCGAAAAATACGATATCCCAATAGTCCTAGTAAGACCATACGGATTAGAAGAAGTTCCTGAAAAGCTAGAAGAAAAGGCAAAAACAATTGTTGGATGGAATGCAAATTGCATAATTGACTCTATAAAAAGTGCAATAAACCTTAATGAAAACGAAGAATGTGAATTATAAACATTAAACATCTATTTTTTTAAAAAAAAAAGTAAAGAAAGAAGAGTTTATTTAATCTCAACTTCAGAGATTCCATTTCTCTTCTCAACATTTATTAAGTTATCTGCTGCGTTTTTAAGATGATCCTCATGTGTTACAATAATCATTTGAGGCAATAAGGTAATTTCTTTTAAAAGATTGATAAGCTCCTGTTTTCTGGAAGCATCCAAATGAACAGTAGGTTCATCTAAAAGAATTGTTTCTAAATTACCTTCAGATAAGGCTTGAGTAATTCCAAGTCTTAAAGCAAGGGCAATAGCTATTTTCTCACCACCACTCACCATTTCCAGGGAAGATTCGCCTTCAGGACCGTAGATTGTAACATTATATTCGTCATCTAAAATCAAATCAGAGTAGTTGAAGTTAAATTTGTTGAAGAACTCTTTTGTATATTTTTGAATTAAAGGTCTTGAATAACCCCTCAATTCTTTTTGAATACCATTCTTACTATAAAGGTCCCTAATTTTATTTAAAATGATTAAATACTCATCAGTAGCTTCATATTCTTTCCTGATGGAATTGTTAAGGAGAATCTTATCTTTTAAATCATTAACCTGAGCAATGAGTTCTTTAGACTGACCTTTAATAGTGTTTAACTCAGAACTATATTCCTTTTCCCTTTTTTCAAATAGCTCATATGAATAAAGTAACTTATCATATTTCTCTTTATCATAATTGGAACTTTCAATATTGTCTCTGATATTGGCAATTTTGTTATATTTCCAATCCATATCTTCTTTTTTAGAGATTAGTTGATCTTCAAGGGATTTCTTATTTTGGATGAAACCTTTAAGCTGATTATATTCGGCATCCTTTTGTTTTAAATCCTCAATACGTTCCTCAAGCTCTTTTGTTGTAATGTTAGTGGATAGATGACCATCCTTTTCAACAGCTGATTGGATATTGTTAACATGATGATCTATTTCATTAGCTATTTGATTTAATTTATATTGGGCTTCAGTTTCACTACTTAAAACTTCAAGTGCACCTTTAGCCTTTGTGTATTCCTCATAAGATTGTTTGAACTCTTCAATCTCTTTTTCTGTCTGAGAAATTTTCAAAACAATCTTAGCCAGCTTATTGTTGGTATATTCCCTTGTTTCGAGACTTTCATCAAGATCTTTAAGTTTTCTTAGATCCTTTTCAAGGTCATTAAACTTATAATTATACTCAATAAGATCTTTTGATACCTTTTTAACTTTCTTTTCTTTTTCCTCAAAATTCTCTTTGTTGGATTTTAAAAGACGAATAGTCTCTTTATCCTCTTCAATTAACCTATTGCTTTGCTCAATGTTATATTGGTAATAGTCAACAAGCTCCATTTTCTTACGACGATCGATTGGAGATTGACAAACAGGACAGACATTGTCAACATCACCCAATTCTGTCAATGGTTTTTCAGATGAGCTAATAGCTTCTTTAAGTTTAGCTATCTCCTCATTCTTGTCAATGATGTCTTCATTGATGGAAGTTATCTTTGTGGAAATGTAATCCATGAAATTTTCAACAACCCCATCCAATTCCAAGAAATTGTCAACATCCGCTAAAGTATCTTGATCCACTCCCAAGTTCTGAAGTTGTTCCTTAGATTTTGAGAAAAATGATTCCAGTTCATCACGACTCTTTTCAATGTTTTCCAATAATTCTATTTTCTCGTTTTCTATTTTATCAATGCCAATAAGTTCTTTTTCAATTAGTGACTTTTTGTCATTGAGCTTTTTGAGGCTTTCATTGGCAGAGTTATAATTAGCATAACCTTCCTTTTCATCTTCAACAATTTTCTGTTGGGTTTTGATAGAGTCAATCTTTTCAGATATTTCAATCTCTTCTCTTTTCAATTGTTGAATGCTGTTGACAGATTTTTCGAAATCAAGATAAAGAGGAAGTTTTTTGACGTATTTTTCCAATCTGGTCAATTTTTCTTCAGAAGATGCAATTTCATCTAATCTCTCTTGAATTACCCTCTTGTCTTTTTCAAGAATTGTTAGGGCATCCTGTTCTGATTTTAGATTATTGACAAAATTATCATAGATTTCCTTTTCACGTTCCATGTTAATTTTATCATTGTGGTTTTTCTCTTGAATATTCTTGATTTCTTTAATTTTTTCTTCCAAGGCCAAGCCATTTTCTTTTAACGAGTTTAGAAGACCTACTTTTTTATTGTGTTCTTCTTCAAGATTATTTGAAACAGACAGTTTTCCTTTAAGTTCAGCCTTCCTATTGTCATATTGTGCAATGATTGGACGAATGTTATTCCATGCAGTTTCTAGTGAATCCAAACCTAAAAGCTTACCGATCAATAATTTCTTCTCAGCAGGAGTCTTTTCAACCAGTTCTGCAATTTCACCTTGCCTTACATATATTGCATTTAGGAATAAATCTGTATCAATGGCTAAAATTAAAGCCAACTGTGCAGAAACTTCCTTATCCCCAGCACACATTGTTATGTAATCCCCATTGTCAATTGCCTTTCTAAGCAAAGTGGAAGATAACTTTGACTTGGTTTTATCCCTAACTATTTTATACTCTTTACCATTGGAAGTGAATTCCAATTCAACAATCATGTTTCCGTTACTGTTGTTTCTTACGAGATCATCTATTTTTCTCGCCCCATGCTGTTTGAATAAAGCGAAACTGATTCCCTCTAAAATTGTTGATTTTCCAGCCCCGTTTTCACCTACAATGATAGTAATTCCCTTATTGAATGTAATTTTAGCATCTTCATAGGATTTGAAATTTTTTAATGTTAATTTATTGAAAATCATCAGATAGCCTCTTTAAAAGTTATTTTAAAATCATCGTCCTGATTTTTATCGTCTGCTTCAATAGATTTCTTTTCATCAGTGTCATTATCAATAACCATGGAATCAAAGTTGTTTTCAAAATAGCTTCTAGCTATATTAACTGCCTCTTCATTATGATTTATTGAAAGTTTATTGTACAAATCAACACCTAATTTAACAATGCTTTCGTTGCCGAATTCTTTTAGCTTATCTTCTAAAAGTTCCTTAGGACCTATTTTACCTGAAGAAGTGAAATCTACAACATCTTCTTCGTCAATAAACTTGAAAACTGTTCTAACATTTAATGAGACAGGACCAAGCTCTGCTGAGATTAGTTCATGAATATCTTTAATGCTTCTATCAACATTGTAAACATTTAAAAAGATCATTGGTTTTTTATCAAGACCCTCAACACTAAGTTTTATGGATTTCAAATCATTTTCCAAATTGTTAAAATCGATATTGCGCCTAATGAATTCTCTTGATGGGTTGACAGGAACTCTTTTAACTGTTGGTTTAGGACCGTCCAAATCAACAACAACGAATCCCTTACCATTTTTAACATAATCGTCATATTCGCTTTTACTTAAAATGTCCATGGAACCAGGATATACCAATTTTCCTTTTCCAAAATCATCTTCAATGAATTTATGAATATGGCCTAATGCATAATAATCAAAGTTATCCGGCAAATCTCCGATTTCCAATTCATGTGCAAATGGAAGATACTTATCAATTCCTTGATGAAGAACTAAAATCGCTTTATCATAATCCTCAGCTTTGGAAGACAAGTTAGCTAAGGAATTTTTCAAGCTTTTTTTATGAGAGCTTGGCATAAACGGTATTCCACCAATAAATACCCCATTATGGACATAATTGGTATTGATGGTACTTATGAGTTTAAGGCCGAATTTCTTAAATAAAACTTGTGGCGGAATAGCTCCACTAGATAAAAGAGAGTCATGGTTTCCAGCAATGGCATACATTGGAATTCCTGCACCTTTTAACCTTAACAAACCTTTCTGAAAAGGCAAAAGTGCATTTGGTGATGGTTTTGCAGTTTGAAACAAATCACCAGAATGAATCACAAAATCAACATCTTCATCAATTATCTTTTCTATAATTTTATCAAATTCTTCAATTAGGTCTTTTTCACGTGCCTCAAGCCCGTATTGTCTATAACCCAAATGAGAATCTGCTAAATGTGCAAATTTCATTATAATTACCCTTAAATTTTTATATAATCAATAAACACTTTTAAAATTAATTTAAATTTTGTATTTTAATATTTGTCTTGTGAATTATTTAATTGTTTGCAAACCCATATTTCATGAGAAAAACAAACAATCCGGCAGCTAATAATCATAGCCCAAATTCATCAAATCCTCTTCTTGCTGTTTTAATTCCTCTTTACTGTCTTTTTTATATTTTGCTATCTCCCCAATAACGTCAATGTCCCCTCCATACATCCTTCCTTTAAATTCATCAATTTTAACTAAAGTAGGAACTTTTGTCATCAAACCTAACAAAACAGCCTCCCCTACATTTAAAGAAGGCAATTGCTTGACCAAATCTTCAGACAGACTTTCACTGGCTGATTGAACATGCCTTTGATCATCAGGCTCAACCAATCTCAGAATAATCATGTTGTTCATCTGAGACAATGCATCCTGATCCACTGTTTTTGGGGATTGGCTTACCAAACACAAACCAAGACCAAACTTACGTCCTTCACGTGCAACCCTTTGAATCCAGAATTTAGAATCGGATTCTCTTCTTTTAGGTGCTAAAATATGAGCCTCTTCAAGAATAAAGAATACTGGGAATTCCAGAGTTTCGTTTGAACTCTTGTTAAAGTAATTTTTACGTCTTTGCAATGAGTTTCTTAAAATATGACTTACAAGAACTTCAGCGGCATATTCATCCGTTTGACTTAAATCCAATACATTGGCTTTACCTATTTGAATATTTCCAAGAATGTTTCCCCTGTTTGTATCAAATAAATTAGCATATTTTTCTATTAAGTCATCAACCTTATTCAACACGCCCAATATATCATTTTTTTCACCAGCGCTTAACTCTTCGTCATTGCCCATTTCTATTAAAACACCCTTTATTATCATTAAAAAATTATTGGTGCTTGCTGCTCCCTCTTCTACCAGCTTATTTGCCTTTTTAAATGCGCGTCTGAAGTATCTTTCTTGTTTAAATGCATTTTTGGAAATATTGGCTAGTTTTTTTATCTCATTAAATGACATGTATCTTGGATTGATAGAAGGTTTGATTACGTTTACTTCCCCATTCTTAAATTCAGCATCCTTGTATTCCCCATGCATGTCAAAAACAAAAACAGGAACATCATAATCAAGCATCCCATCGATGAGGACAGAGACGGTATTGGATTTTCCAGCACCAGTCATTGCCAGAATGGCCAAATGTCGTGTTAGAATAGAATTTGCATTTACTTCAACATCAATGTCCTTTTGATTTATTAAAGAACCCAGTTTTAAAGGATTTTTGACCTTAAATACGTCCTTCAATATTTCTTTATTGGCAAGCTCTACAGGAGTTCCTGGAGGTGCGGGAGTTCTTGGAAGCTTTAAATGATCGTTAACATCACCAAGGATTCTTACTTTTCCCTTAATGTAAGATTCTGTTCCTTCAATTTCAGTAATCATTTTAACGGTCGCGGGATTGTATATATCTTCATTTAAAGAGACATTTCCACGAACCATTGTTTCTATCATTCCCAAAACCTGTTTATCATCATAATTTAAACATACATACTCTCCAACCTGAGGCATTTCATCAGATATAAAATTAACTTCAGTTGGAGAGGTTTCTCCAATACATCTTCCGATTATCATAAAAAGAACTCCTATCTTAACATTTCCCTACCGATTTTTTCCCTTAAATTAACCATTGCCGCTAACGAATCCATATCCCGGTTAGTAATGACGACATCATTATGTGCTTTTTTAAGCAAATATGGATAACCGTCAGTAGAATATTTCTTTATATTTTTTACAATCTCCAAAACTTCATCTCTGGAAGCCCTGTAAGGCAATTCAACCTTCAGCACGTTTTTATTATCATCTAGCCTTAAATAAAAAATTGTGAAAATCAAATCCTTAAAAAATTCATTTTCAACTAAAAAGTTGTATTTAACCTCATTAGCAACCTTTTTATAAATTATCTTGGATATTCCTGATTTTCCATTAGTATACTTGTCAAAAATGGATATGTCTGGAATGTTGCTTCTGAATAGATCCCTGTTAGTTGAAGTTTTTGATACTGCAATTATCTTTTTTTTATACTTTAGCAGTTGTTTTAAAAGAAGCAACTGCTCTATTGAAGTTAAAAACATTATATAATTAGTTTTATCCCTGTGAATATTGTAATATTTTTCAATAATTCTAGGAGCCTGTAATTTAAAATTGAAAAATCTAATATTCTCTTTAAGTTCCTCCAAGGCCATATCCAATATTTCATTCCTCATTGATTTAGATATGTTAATTCCAGATGGGAAGGGCCTTATTAAATCCCCTAACAATGATCCATCAAAAAGATAATAATCTATATTAAAACCTTCAATTGTTTTTATGGCATTTTTGGTTTCTAAAACACCCATATACAATCTTAATAAATCGTCAATATTATGGTGATGTTCTATTGTATCCAGGATTGAATCGTCAATTTTTACAAATTCATCGTCAAAAACCAGGGATTCACATCCTACTGCGTAAAATGTAAATGCCAAAAACTTTTTTTTATTAAAACTGCCATCTCCGGCTCCGATAGAGATTTTATTAGAACTAGGTGAAATTGGAATATTTTCCCACATTTCGGAAATGCTTCCATTATCATTGATTTCTGGAAGAATTTCTTTAATAGAGCCTCTTTTTTTAGCTGCTTCTAAATACAATGAGTCTAACATAATTTATATTATGTGAATAGTATTATTAAAATAAATAGTAAGAGTGATTGAAAAGAAATCACTCTGATGCTTTTCTAATAGCTGATGTAATTTCAAATATTTTTGCTTTGATATCATCGGTTTCTTCAACAATAGTACCAGTTACAATGATATCTCCACCAGCCTTAGCTGCAGTGTATGCTGATTCTGCATCCCTAATACCACCACCAACGACTAAAACCATGTCATCGGTAGCCATTTTAATGTAAGCCACCATTTCTGGAGGTATTGGTTTATCAGCACCAGAACCTGCTTCAATGTAGAAGAATCTTTGACCTAAAGATTCAGAAGCTAATGCATAAGCTGCTGCAAGTTTTGGTTTGTCCCTTGGAATCAATTTTGCATCTCCAACCCAACCAACTGTTCCGCCAGGTTCAGCTACGACATATCCCATAGGTAATCTTTCAATACCTGATTTTTTAACAGCCATTGAACCCAAAGCTTGTGCACCAATAATCCAGTACGGATTGTTTGAGTTTAAATAGCTCATATAAAATATTGCATCAGCATATTTGCTTACACTACTAGTATTTCCTGGGAAAATAATAATAGGCACATCAACATTTTCTGATAAAATTTTACAAGTATTATCAACATCTTCATTATTAACAGTTGATCCACCAATCATAATTCCATCGGTTCCGGCCTCAATAGCTAATTTTGCAATATTTAAAGCTTCTTCAGGAGTTTGTTCATCAGGATCAATAAGTGTGAAATGAATCTTCCTAGTTTTTAAGATTTCTTTAATTTGTTCTTCTACAATTGCCATAATATCATCTAATAATAATTTTTAAAAAAAGAAAAAATAGTTAAAAAGAGAATAAATCTATCCTCTTGGTTCTTTTGCTTTGTACCTTAAACCTTTGTAACCACATTTTCTGCAAGTGGTTGCACTAGCAGGGTTACGAGCATTACATTTTAAGCAAATTTTAACATTAAACATTCTGTTTTCCGCTTCTTCGAATCTTGCCATAGGTAATTCCTCCTTATAAATATTAAAAACAAATTAAATTAATAATCGTTATAACAAAATCAGATTTAAATTCCGTTTAATATAACTATTAATAAATATTTTAATTTTAATAGTATTTAAATCTTTAGTAAAACTGCCTTATTTCTTAGATTCTAAGAAATTATTTTGAATTTCTACAACTTCTTTACTTGTATCGGCTTCACTATATGCTTCTAAGAGTTCATGATTTAACTCTAAAAAAGTATGACCCCATTTGAATCCCTGAAGCATATCTTCAGCCTCTTCTTTAAATCGAGTAATATAAAGAGTTGCAGCGATTGCTTCAACTGTTGACAGAATACATGGCTTGCCATAGTTTACAGGATTGGTAGCTATTAAGAATGGAAGGGATCTGTGATACTTGGAAAGAGCAAAAAACTTTTTGGATTTTGTAACTTCATTCCAAGAGCAGTCAAGACCCACAATTCCCCTTCTTGATACGAATCGATAATCTTCATAGGAAACAGCTTTCTCTGCAAAAGGATTCAGGACAATGGCTCCTGAAGGAATTTTGTTAATGTTGTTGACAATCCTACATTTGCCTAGTTTTTCCATTTTTACTGTTGTACATTTCTTTCTGTCGCATTCATTTGCATGAAAAACTGTTATGTTCATATTATCATCCACTTAATTGTGCTATAGCTGTTTGGTTTCCTTTTTTAACCTCTTTAAGCAAATCAGCCTGTTGATCAAAGGTTGCTTTATCTACACCCAACAAATCATAAAGTTCCGGAGCTCCGGAATTATGTTTCAATGTGATGGATGTGAGTAAAGGTTCAATATATTCTGTAAATGCATCACAATAAAGATTGTTGCCCACTTTAACTTGAGTGTTGTTGTTGAATATTGCGTAAATAACATAGCTCTGGTTATCTTTATCAGCCACACACATGAAAATCTGTAAAGTCACGTTCCTATTGTTGATTTCCTGCTGACCTTGTCCAAGGTATATGTCCCAGTTCTGGTTGTTAAAAGTTCTATGCTCCGGACCTGTCATTCCCTGAACACTGTACAAGTCAACTAAAAAGGATGCGTTTTTACAAGTGGAAACATTATATTCAATGTGATGGACCGGATCCTTATAAGCAACAGCCCATTTATCAGTATTGTTAACTACGTTAACAGTACCTACAAAATCCCCTTCCATAAATTCGTTGGAAAAAGGAGTGGTTCCCTCACTAGATGAAGAATTTAAAATACCTGAAAATAATGCTCCTGCAACAATAGCCACTACAACTACAATTGCCGCTACTAGAATAATCTTTTTATTTTTATCCATTTTAAAAAACTCCAGTTTTATATAGAAAATATTTATAAAAACTATTTAATATAAATTATCCAAAAATAATCAAATGTCTAATTCTTCATTATTAAAGATTTTAAAGCTAATTAACATGCCCCATTCATCCATAAGCAAAAATATGCAATCAAATGTTAAAATTAAGAATTGAAAGAAGAATAATGGAAAAAATAACAGCCAACTAAAAGAAGATCCGTTGTCGATCTTTTAAAACAATGCTTAATTTTTTTTAATTGAGAATTGCATAATTACTTAAAAACAAAATAATAAACTATTTTAATTAAAAATAACAAAAGTTAGATAAATAAAGCGTTATTAGGGAATTTTATGAAAAAAAGAAACATATATAAAATTTTACTTTTAGCACTAGTTGTAATATTAATAGCGAATACTGGTTTTATTGTTCTTAATGAATCTACTGCAGACCATGAAAAAGCAACCGCAATTGGAAGCAATGCCAATGGGACTGTTTACAAGATAACTACTGGAAATTTGGATTCCAATGAAACTGCAGTCTTAATACTTGGTGTCCATCCAAGAGAACATGAAATCCATGAAGCTGTAAATGAAACTATAAAAAATATAACAAACAATGACGGAAGTAAACTTTCTAAAAAATTTGTAATATATTATGTAGTTGTTAATGACAATATTACATCTAGGGAAGAAACAAGAAGTGCCGGGGAATGTTTAGCCCATCAAGTAATTGTTCCGAATATAAAAAGTGAAAATCCGTTTGTTGTTGTGGACATACATGAAATTGATGGATATTATGAGTATTCAAACTTCATATGCCCTATTTCAAACAATTCAATAACAAACAACTATGCAGATAAAATATCTAAAGATATAAACGTAGTTAGGTTTAACTTTACGGAAGGAACAAGTCCTGAAGTTGTTACAAAGCCTATTTCAGAAAAGGGAATAAATACATTGATATTTGAAACAGCCATCACAAACAGCATACACGACAAGGAAGCAATTGCTAAAAAATTAATTTATTCAATTGACAGTTTAAAACCTTAAAAAGCTGGGATTTAAAATGAATACCAAAATCAGAGGAATATTGATTGGCAGAATGCAGCCCGTCCATAATGGACACATCCAAGTCATTAAAAAAACCTTGGAAGAGGTTGATGAAATTATTATTGGAATTGGAAGTGCACAATTAAGCCATGAACTAAAAAATCCGTTTACTGCAGGAGAACGTGTTATGATGGTGACACAGGCATTGGCCGAAAATAATATTGCCCCAAATAGATTCTATGTCATCCCAATGGAAGACATTAATTTCAATGCTATTTGGACAGCGCATGTTAAAATGATGACACCACCATTTTCCAAGGTTTATTCTGGAAATCCTTTAGTGAAACAGCTGTTTTCAGAAGATGGTTATGAAATAAGAACTCCCCATTTATATGACAGACTTCATCTTTCAGGAACTGAAATTAGAAAAAGAATGTTGAATGATGAAGATTGGGAAGAGCTAGTTCCAAAATCAACTGTAAGAATCATAGAAGAAATAAATGGTGTTGAAAGACTTAAAAACTTATGTAAAAAAGAAATTAGTGATTTGTGAGTGATTGAAATGGTCGTGAAAATTATTGAAAACAAGGAAGAAAAAATTGAAATGGCAGACTTGATAGCTGATCTTAAAAAAAGTCAGAAAGTTGACTATTCAGGAGCCATCTTTACATTTGAAGGAATTGTACGTGGAAAAGAAGACGAAATGACTCTGGACAAGTTAATTTTAACTACACCTGACGTTGAAAAAACTACTGAAGAGATTGAAAAGATTGTGGAATCAGCTAAAATAAAATATAACGTATTTGAAATTTCCGTAATACACCACATAGGTGAATTCTATACTGGCGACCCATTGTTTTTAGTAGCCGTTCTCGGAAACCATAGAGGAGAAACTTTAGATGCCTTGAAAGATGTTATTGAAAGGGTTAAATTCGAAGTTGAATTTAAAAAAGAAGAAATTTCAAATGAAGGCGTGAAAACCATTATGGCAGGAGGATAATGAATGGAATTATCTTCTCTAATTTTCTTTTTTATAAAAATTCTATTATTGTTTGGAATTGTTTATTGTATTGTAAAACACCTGAAAACAATTTTTATAATATTGCTGATAATATTCTTAATACTATTAGCTCAAAGCTACTTTGATTTTAGTTTAATAGAAATTATAAGGAACATAATTTCTTCTAGTTAAAAAAAAAGGATTGGAAAATATTTATTTTCCAACAATAATTTCTGTGGATTTGATGATAGCTTTAACATCATCCCCTTCTTTAAGACCTAATTTTTCAGCAGACTCTTTGGTAATTACAGCAGTGATAGTGGTAGGATCTTCCACTTCGATTTTAATACTTGCAGTTATCATACCAAGATTTACTTCGCTTACTTTACCTTTTAATTGATTTCTTGCACTTAATTCCATAATAAAACTTCCATTTGTATTATATAATATAATTATAAAATTCGATATTAATATATTTTCACATTAAGTTAAAAAAATTTATTAAAATATAATAATTAAAAAGTAAAAAAATATTACCATGATTATTGAAATGGAACAATTAGGAACAATAAAAACTCCTTTTAATGAAATTGAAGGAATGCCTATCCAACCAACTGGAGCAGTTGGAGTTGAAGGACAAATCATAGTTGATGAAAAGTTTCAAGAAGGCTTAAAAGACCTTGAAGGCTTCTCACATATCAACATACTTTATTTGTTGCACAAAGTTGACGGGTATAAACTTGAAGTAAAACCCTTTTTAGACGACAATACTCATGGAATATTTGCTACAAGATCACCAAAAAGACCAAATCGCATTGGATCTTCTGTTGTAAAAGTAGAAAAAGTCGAAGGAAATGTTGTGCACATCAGTAATGTGGATGTTTTGAATGGAACACCATTGCTTGACATCAAACCTTATGTTCCTCATTTATATGAAGATACAATAGATGAATTAAAAATAGGATGGTTTGAGAAAAAGCATCAAAATGCAAAAACTAAAAAATCAGATGATAGATTTAAATAAGCTATCAAATCCTCATTTTTTTATAATTTGCCAATGTCGGCCTCATCTATCAAATGTTCTTCCAGCTTTGTTCTAATATCATCTGGAATCGGTACTGATTTTTGCTCTATAAAGTCAAAATGGACCAGAACCGCCAAACCTTTTGCCTTAAGCTCATTATCCTGCCATGCTTCATGACCTATTGTAAATGAACTGTTGCCTATCTTTGTAATGTAAGTTCTTATTTCAACATCACCGTCAAAGAACATTTGGCCCAGATAATCATACTCTGTACGAACAAGAATCAATTTCCAGTCTTCATAATCCAAGCTTAAATTTGGAGTGAAGAATCTGAAAATGTCATTTCTTCCTGTTTCAAACCAAACCCCTAAAACATTATTGTTTACATGTCTTAATCCGTCAATATCTCCAAACCTAGGAGTCATACTTATTTTAAACATAAAAAACCCTTAAAAATATAAAAAAAAGTTGTAAAAGCTAGAGATTGTTAATAGCTTCTACGATTAATTCGATAGTTGATTCAATATCCTTCTTACTGCATACGCTAACTGTAGTGTGGATATATCTTGTTGGAACTGAAAGAACCCCTGTTGGAATTCCTTCCCTTGTCAAGTGAATTGCAGTACCATCAGTGGTTCCGCCGTCACTTACTTCCAATTGATAATCAATATCATTTTCGTCACCTGCTTTTATTAACATGTCCTTGATTGACTTTTGAGTGATGATTCCACGTCCGCTTGCGTCAATCAAAATGATTGCAGGTCCTTTGCCGATTACTGCAGGTGCCTCATCTGGCTTGATTCCAGGATGGTCACCAGATAAAGTTACATCTAAAGCAATAGCCATGTCAGGATTTAATCTATATGATGAAGTTTTAGCTCCTTTAAGACCAACTTCCTCCTGTACAGTACCTACACCATATACGGTAGCTCTAGTGTCCACTCTTTTTAAAACTTCCATCATCACATAGCATCCAACACGGTTATCCAAAGCCTTACCCATAATCAAGTCGTTTGGGAATTCTTCATACCATGACTTGAATGTGATTGGGTCTCCTACACAGACCATTGATTCGGCGTCTTCCTTATCCTTTGCTCCAATATCAATAAACATATCCTCAGCCGGGACAACCTTGTTCCTTTCTTCAGGTTTTGTAACGTGAGGTGGCTTTGAACCGATGACTCCAACATGATCACCAGTGGCGGAATGAATGGTTACGGTTTGATTCATCAACATCTGATCGTTGATTCCGCCGATTTTGGAGAATTTAATATATCCTTTATCATCAATGTATCTGACCATCAATCCTATTTCGTCCATATGAGATGCAAGCATTATTGTAGGTGCCTTCTTATTTTCACCTTTTTTGGTAGCTATAATATTTCCCATACTGTCCTTTTCAATGGAGTCGACATTATCTTTTAATTCTCTTTCAATAATATCAGCAATTTTTTCTTCAAAACCAGAAATACCTGGGGTTAAAGAAAGCTCTTTCATTAAATCCATACTTATTCACCTACTATCAATTATTTTATTATCATATTTAAATTTATATTCTATAATATTGTTTTTAGAATATATAAAAATACTTAATCTCTTAAAGTGCCTATCGGAATTACCTTTACTCCATCTGGACGAGTATATGCAATTTCAGTTCCCGTAAGAATAGCTAAAAAACTTGGCTCCATAAATCCTTTTTCTTTAATTAAATCATTTAATTTCAAAAGGTTTTTAGCCCCCTTGTCCAGCTCTCTAGAACCTAATTTAAATTCAATCAACCCATATCTCCCATCCCTTAAACGAATTACACAATCTGCTTCCAATCCTCCCCTATCACGATAATAAGAAATATGACCTCTTTTAAGAGATGAATAAACAGCTAAATCACGAATACATAGATTTTCAAAAATAAAACCAAATGTTTCCAAATCAAACAACAAATCACGAGGAGATAAATTTAAAGCAGCTACAGCTATAGATGGATCAATGAACTCCTTTTTAGAACTAGCCCTGATGGATGACTTTGATCTCACGTTTGGTCTCCAGGAATCCACATTTGAAATGACAAATAACCTTTCCAATGCATTTACATAAGAATAAAAAGTGGCATCGGACATTTCTGTAAAGTTAGATCTAATATCGGAAATTAATGTCTTGTTGGTTGTTAATGTAGAAATATTTCGAGCATAAGTCCTTAATATTGCCCTAACAATTTCAGGATTTCTTTTTACGCCATCTACGCTTGACACATCACTTTCACATATGCTGTCAACATAATTATAAGCTACAAATAATTTGGCATGATCAGTTCTTTTATTTAAGCTGTCGGGCCATCCTCCCCTACAAGCTGCAAAAACTAAATCTTCTATCGATAAATCTGATTGGATGCCATCAATATCCAAATCGGGATTTTCAAATAAATCTTTTAAAGAGATTTTCCCATTTGACTCTTTACTTTCAAATAAACTCATCGGCCTCATCATTAGCCTACTTATTCTTCCCGTACCACTATGCATGATTTGACTTTCATCAACAGATGTGGAACCAGTCAAAATATATAATCCATCATCTTCTGATTTATCTACACTTGTTCTAACAGCATCCCATACAACTGGTGCTATTTGCCATTCATCAATAAGTCTTGGCTTTTCTCCTTCTAAAAGAAGAGAGGGTTTGAAATTAGCCAATTCCAAATAGGAATCTCTTTTATCAGGATTTTGAAATTCAATTACACTTTTTGCATGTCTTTTAGCAGTAGTGGTTTTACCACACCACTTAGGACCAACAACTAAAACTGCACCCACCATTTCCAAATATTCTTTCAATGAATCATCCAATATCCTATTATAATAAAACATGCCAATCCCAACATTTAATAAATTATATAAATTTGTAGACTTTCATTAGACACATTTGTAAAAAAAAAGATTGGAAAAAGCTATAAGACATATTCAAAAATATAGTCGTCCATCACATAGCCTTCCCCAATGTCAGTTACAACACTATCAATTACTTCAAATCCCTTTGCATTGTAAACATCAACGGCCTGATCGTTGTACTTGTTAACTGTAAGATAGACTGATTTCTTGCCTTCATTTCTACCTATTTCAAAAATGGTCTGAAGCATTCTGGAAGCGATTCCTTGGCCACGATAGTCCTTGTGAAGATATAATTTGCTTAAAAATAATTTTTCATCCTCTAATCGAATTCCAAAATATCCGCAAAGTTTATCGTCGAAATAAACGCCATAATAGCTATAGTTGTCATTTTTCACCTGATTTTCCATAGCTTTCAATGACTGGAATTGTTCCACCATGTAGTCAATTTGGCCTTGTGAAATAATGTCAATAAAGCATTCATTCCATATTTCCTCAGCCAACTCTGCAATTTCGGCCAGATTATCGAATTCTGTTTTAGTTATCTTGATTGTCATGTTAAAAAAAGAAAAATATAGAAACATTAGTTTCTATTTGTCGGAAAGTGCTTTAAATCCAATAGGTACTGTACTGTATTTGGTTCCAGCAGCAGATACTACATCCTGAACTCTTGAAGTTAAGAATGATTGAGGCCTCCATGGAGCATCCTTGTCCTGTCTTACAATAGACACTTCATCTACTATTTCGTTTTCAAGTAAATAAATTAAAATAGCGGATACTACACCACCATCCTGACCTATAATTGATTCTGCTTTTACAGACAACAATTCTATGTAGTCTCCTAATGGCTTTTCATCAATGTCCTTATCAAATATTTCTTCACTTACATAAGTTCTTGGACATGCAAAGTAGCATGCATGACAATCGTCTTCACATTCTTTTGTAGCTACTGGTTTTCTACGGTTAATCTGAATTGAGTCAATAGGACATACGTATTCACAAGCACCACAAAGAACACATGATCCAACACTAATGACATCGTTTTCTAAGTTTTTGAATTGGCAAATAAGTGCTTCTGCCTTTACTTCATCGTCAGACATGTATCTTTTGGATAAAACAGGTCTTGCAACAGCCTCTCTCTTTGCAATTATTTTTGAATTGCCGGATATCTTTTTATTAGCTACGCTTCTAAGGATTTTTTCTCCTTTTTCATCAAGTTTTTCAGCCTGAATATATCCTTTCTTAATACAATTGTCAATTACTTCCTTTCCTTTTTTTGTTCTGACAAT
Organism: Methanobrevibacter sp.; assembly: GCF_030539665.1. NCBI lineage: Archaea > Methanobacteriati > Methanobacteriota > Methanobacteria > Methanobacteriales > Methanobacteriaceae > Methanobrevibacter > Methanobrevibacter sp. Next base: position 217,135 of record NZ_JAUNXR010000004.1, on the reverse strand, counting down.
CACTGTTGAATGGTCTTCAGGAGTACCTACAGAACCTACTGAGATATCAGAAGCATCAGAAGTGAAATCAGTACATACGTGACAATTTTTACGTGTAAATAATTCTGTCTCTGCAATTGGTATTTTAAAGGTGGAACCGTCCATCAAGAATGCTATAAAGTATCCTTTATCTATTCTGAATTCCTTTACTTCAAATAATTTAATTCCTCTTTCTTCTAAGAACTTTTCAAGGTAGGAATATGAGAAGTTCTCCATACAGAATAATCCTAATTTAAAATCAATGTCAGAACCACCAGTATAATCCTCATATTTGTTGATTTTGGTTGCAGCTAGTATTTGACATGGTGTTCCTACTAATGCTATCTTTTCACTACTCATTGTTTCTCCTCATTAATGTAATAATAAATAAGATTTATATTAATAGTATTTTTATTAATCATTTAATTTAAATGTATCTAAATTATAAACAGATATTCAAATTATCAAATAAATGCTTTAAAATGTTTAAAATTTACTAATCAATTAAGATAATTATTAAAATATTCCATAAATTAACAATAATTTGTTTTGTTGGAAAGTGTTTTCCGATTTAATTATTGAATTGTTTACCTCACTACAAATCAACAATCATGCCCGAATGAATATTGACTAACTTATCCCCAAGAATTTCCCCAAGCCATTCTGTTGCAACATCTCCAGTACAATGACCAGTATAGAAAGTGGCATCAGTATCTTTGAGAAGTGACTTTCCGATTTCCTTAACCTCATTCTCTGAAAATTCACAGCTGTCAACACCATCGACACCCATCATGTGAAAACCTCCAAAGAATGCCATTATTTCATAGTTCGGGAAAACTGCCCTAACCTCATCAATAATATTTTCAACCCCTCCATGAGAACAGCTATTAAACAAGAATAACCCATCGTCCTGCTTGAAAACAATAGTCTGTTCATGGGAGAAATCGTCAACAGCCACTTCACCATCTAAAATTCCATACATGTGAGCACGCTTGCCACGAAGTGCCAGATCCTTCGAATTATGGGGGCAGATAAAAACATCCTCTGAAACCTTTTTAAAGCCGTCAACAAATTCAAACCTATCGTCATAATTTTTCAAAAGACCCTTCGGAATACCAATATACTTTTTTCTAGAATCGACAATCTTATAATATTCCTTTTGCCTGCATGCATTTTGCAAATAAACCTTGGAACTTTCATTTATTTTAAAGAATTCCTCAAAGCCTCCCGAATGGTCATAATGGGCATGGGATAAAAAAGCCATATCAACACCAGCCAAATCAACATTCAACTTATTTGAATTTTCCAAAAATAGATTAGATTTTCCAGCATCAATCAGATACCTTTTACCCTTGTGCTCTATATAAAAACTTAATCCATGCTCCCCTCTTAAATTGTCCTTTGATGAGTTTTCAACCAACACTACAACTTTCATCATATCAACCAAACTATAGCTAAATGTTAATTTTATATGATTTTTGACTTAAATTTTTCAATGAAACCAATGAAATAAGACAAATATTTATATATACCTTTAAATAATTTAAAAATGGTGATTATATATGTTATTCGAAAAAATTTCAGAAATATATTTTAGTCCATCTAGTACAACAAAAGAGATAACTAACAAAATAGCAAGTAACTTTGAAGGAACATATGAGATATACGATTTATTAAACTACGAAAAAGACAAAGAACCAAGAAGATTTGGTGACGACGAACTTGTAGTAGTTGGAATGCCTGTATTTGCAGGAAGAATTCCAAAAATCGCAAGGGAAAAATTACAAAGATTCAAATCAGACGGTACCCCAACAATCGCATTTGTAAATATTGGAAATGCAGACGTTGGAGACGCATTATTAGAATTAACTGATTTACTTAAAGATAATGGTTTTAATGTAATCGGAGCTGCAATATTTGTAAGTCAACATTCCATTTTCACCAACGTAGCTAAAGGCAGACCAGATGAAAAAGATTTAGAAAAAATCAAAGAATTTGCAGACAAATGTGGAGAAAACCTTGATTCCACAGCAGACATTGAAGTACCTGGAAACAAACCTTACAAAGAATATAAAGTAGTTCCATTTAAAGCAGGCTGTGACGAAATGCTTTGTACTTTCTGTTATGATTGTGTACCTGCTTGCCCACAAGGTGCAATTCCAGATGACGACCCTGTAGTTACAGATGTTGATAAATGTGATGGATGTTCCGCATGTATCTACATTTGTCCTGAAGATGCAAGATCCTTTGTAAATGAAGGATTTGACGAAGCAGCTGCAGCATTTGCAGAAAAATTCTCACAAAGAAAAGAACCTGAATTTTTCTTCTAAAAATTCACTTTCTTTTTTTTACAATCTATTTTTAGCAACATTCCTTACATATTCAACTTCATCATTATCGGCTATTTCTTTTAAAACTTTCCTGTTTGAAATATTTTTAACTGCAGCTTCACGTATTCTCCAGGATTCTTCATTTTCAACTACCTTAAACAACAATTTTTGAGTCCTGATTTTGGAAACTGCCCTTATTGAAATCTCATCTGCAATATCCAACTCATAAAGCTTAAATAAAATTTCATCATCATGAATCTTGTTAATTGCTTTAATTGAAAAGTCCAAGTTGTCGCCAAAGCGAATGACATCAATCAGGAACTTGAGATTATCAATATTATCCAAGGACTGTTTTTTGATGTCCTCCAGTTTTGAATTCTTGAATATTTCAATAAATAGATCTTCAGAATCCACATTGCCTAAAGCTTGCTGTGCAATTTCAACATCATCACTTTTAATAGCTATTTCCGCAAATAATTCCTCATCATCAATATTCGGATTTGATAAAGCATGCTTTCTTACAATAAAATCATCATCATTTAAAACAATTTCAAGAAGATTGTTTTTATTTTCAATTAGGTTAACCGCATTCTGGCGAACAAACCTGTCAGGATCAGTTTCTGCAATTAAAGTTAATGTATCCTGATTTGAAATCTTTTTGACCGCTTCAACCCTAACGATTTTATCTACATCATTAGTGGCAATTTTTTTCAACAGATCCTCATTATCAATCCTCTTAACTAAATCCAACCTTACATCAGCCTTCTTTGCATTTAAAGCTATTTCTTCCAATAACTTGTCACTGTTGATCTTTTTAAATATTTTTAATCTTAATTTGGCGTTTTGCTCTTCTTTAACTATATCTGCCAACAGCTCCTCATCCTCAATCTTGTCAATAGCTGCTCCCTTTACGTTTTCATCTTTTTCTTCTTCCATTAACTCTCTAAGAATATCCAAATCAATATTTTCAGCCTTTTCAAGTGCCGCTACCCTAATTTGACGATCTTTTGCATTTAATGCCAGATCTTCCAATACACGATTATCATCTATTTTTTCAAGAGCCGCAAACCTATATCTTTTATCAGTTGCCTCTATAGCTATTTCGGCCAATGTTTCATTGTCAGTTATCTTATTAAATATCTCATCAACTGCATCTGATTTTTTCTGATTGATGACTATTTGAGTTATTGACTTGTTGTTTTCACCCAACCTTTCATATGCAAAACTTCTAACATCATAAAAGTTTGCATTTTCTGCAGCATCCCTCAGTAACATTTCATCATCGATTTTGCTGATAGCCAATAGTCGTATTGCCCTATCCTTAACAGTTTTGGCAATGTCCAAGAGGACAAACTGATCTGTGATTTCATTTGTTGCATTTGCTCTCTTATGACGATTTTTATTGTGGATTGCTATCTCCTTTAAATCCAGTTGGTCTTGATCAATTTCATGTTCAATGTCTTCTAAATCCAGATTCTCTTCCTTTTTCTTTTTAAACCTGTCAAAAAAGCCCATTTAATCACCATTAACCTCATCATACATTTTCATTAAAAAACTTGCCAATGATACTATATCCTGTCTGTTGTGCTCTACGATTGGCACTAAAGGTCCAATGTTATTCTCTTTCAGATAAGTATTGTAATAATCCGGAATATGTTGGCCCGGAACGTCCCCTGTCCTTTCAATGCCGAAAACATGCTTTTCGATTGTTTGCAGTTGGCAATTGGGAAGCTTGTTTTTCCAGAGCTGTCTTGCATAATACAGCAAATCAAAATGAGGAATGTTCAATTCATCGTCAGACAACCTGTAATAATTCAAACGGTTTCTTATGAATGGAACATCAAAATATTTTCCATTGAAAGTCACATGTGCGGAATATTCATCCAAATGAGATTTGTAGGCTTCCAGTACTGCAGCCTCTTCTTCAATTGTTCTAAGCAAATATTGGGTAGAAACAATTCTATCCTTTTTAATTTCAGCCACACCCAACAATATAATCGGAACATTGGAAAGCCCTAATGTTTCAATATCCATAAATTTAAAGTCCTTTGCATCAAAAAGACTTGCCGAATTTATAATTTCCTTTTTGCTGTCCTTATCATAACAATTTTTCTTAGCTAAATTAATCAAATCCCCAGTTTCAAAATTGTCAATGTTTTCGATTGCCTTTAAAGCCTTCCTGGAATAGGCATCATGACTGGCCAGGTCTTTTAAATTATAATATCCCTTCTCCCTTAGCCTCATTTCCTTGGCAGGGCCGATTCCAGGAATAAGTTTAAGATTGCCTTTGAGCGATTCCTTATAATCATTGTCTTTCAACTTGAAATCAAATGGCTCTTCGGTTGTAATCTTTAAAACTTCACCAAAATCATTGTTTTCAATTTTACTTCCCTTGAAATCTTCAAAGGAATAATTCTCATATTTGTTTAGCAAAGCGTTCTTATATTGCTTAAAATAAAGAAATTCGTCCTCAAAAGGAGAATCAAAAAGTTTCTCCTCATTACCATCTTCACCAATTATTGCCTTGAACAAATAATCTTCATGTTCTTGCCTTGACATAACACTCAAAATAATTTTTAGACAAATATTTAAAAATAGTTTTCTATATAATCTTAAATTAATGTACAAACAATGGAACTTGAAAACGGATCTGATTGGTCCTATTTCGATTATTTCAAATGAAAAGATAGAGGAAATAATACTATCGAACCCTCAAGAAAATTCAATGTCCTTGGCCTTTAAACGATATGGGCCTCTTGAAATGGGCAAAAATGATTCTGTAGAAGAATTTGAGACTTTTTTAAATCATTACCTCAAATCTGAAAACTATGATTTCGATTTGAAAAATCTCAATTTAGACAAATGCAAGGATTTTCAAAAAAGGGTTCTTAAAGAACAATGCAAAACAGAATTTGGATCGACAAATTACTATAAAGACATTGCCATTGCCATAAATAACCCTAATGCTTCACGAGCTGTTGGAAATGCCCTTAGAAACAATCCATTTCCCATTGTTGTTCCTTGCCATAGAACCATAAAAGGAAATAATGAGATTGGAGGTTTTTCAGGTGATGTGAAAAATTTCTATAAAAAAATATTATTACATCATGAAGGCAATGAAATTAAGGACAATAAAATTTTAAAAAAATCTATATAGTCATATTATCATAATTTATAATAATATAAAATTTTGAAAAATATGAAATGTCTTGCATGAACTGCAAAAGAAGGACGACATCATGAAAAATAAGAATTCTGACTTTTCTGTCAGGGATTCGTGAAATGAAAATCCAAAAAAAAAACAAATGGAATATGTTCCAAGCATTATAATTCCCATATCCAATGGAGAACACTTGGAACATGAAAGACAGAATTTTAGATATTCAAAAAAAATAAAGGAATAAAATGAAGTATAAAAAAGCAATCATATATGGAATACTATCATGGGCATTGGTTTACATCATATCAAAATTAATACATCCATTTATTGTGGATAATGTGCCTTATATTGACGTGACCATTCCAATATCCATCATTATCGTAACCGGTGTTTTTGGAGTGGCATATATCAGAAATATTGACTCCAATGAAGTAATTGAAGGATTCAAATTAGGTATACTGTTCTACATAATCGATGTCCTCTGTGACATAATACTTTTCCATATAACAAACGGATCTAACGTATTGGTTCAGGACTACACACTTCATTTACTATCCATGTTGATTATGATTCCTTTAATAACCACATTTATTGGATATTTAGCTCAAATGGAAATAGAATTAAGGTGATTTAAATGAAAGTACCAAAAAACCATCCAAGATACGAATCATTAGTAATTAGAGACAAAATGGTGAAAGCAAATGAGGAAGGTATTTTAGCACCTTCTGCATTAATTGCTCATGGAAGAGGAGAAGCCTTTGACTATTTGCTTGGTGAGAAAACAACATTGCCTGCAAAAAGGGCGATGTATATAGCTGTTGCTTCATTATTGCTCGCTGAAAATCCTGTAATTTCAGTGAATGGAAACACAACCGCATTAGTTATTAATGACATCATAAAGCTTGCTAAAGCTGTTGACGCTAAAATTGAAATCAATTTATTTTACAGGACTCCTGAAAGAGTTAAAAAAATAGCAGAATTATATGAGGAACATGGATATCCTAATGTTCTTGGAACTGATGATGATGAATTAAAATATCTCAAAAATATTGAAAACCCAAGAGCCAGCGCAAGTAAAAACGGAATTTATGATGCGGATGTTGTTCTTGTTCCTTTGGAAGATGGTGATAGGGCGGAAATTCTTGAAAAGACCGGCAAAAAAATAATCACCATAGATTTGAATCCATTATCCAGAACTTCAATAAAATCAGAAGTTTCAATTGTGGACAACATTATTCGTGCCATTCCACTAATGACTCAAATCGCTGAGGATTTAAAAGAACAAGACGAAGAGCTTTTGACTGAATTGATAGAAAGTTACAATAATAAAGAGAATCTTAAAGATTCATTAGAAGAATTTAAAATAAAAGAAGAGTAGTGACATATAATGCAAGTTATGGGAATATCTGGAATGCCCGGATCAGGAAAAAGTTTAGTTTCTGTTATGGCTGTTGAAAAAGGCGCTGAGATAGTTAGCATGGGCGACATCATTCGTGAGGAAGCTAAAAAAAGAAATGAAGATACTAAAACTACAGCTCAAAAACTCAGAGAAGAACATGGACAGTACATTGTGGCTGAACTTACAGTTGCTAAAGTAAAAGAACTGATTGAACAAAATGTAAGCGACCTTATAATAATTGAAGGCATTCGCAGCCCTTATGAAGTGGATCTTTTCAAAAGCAATTTTGACAACTTCATTATCCTTTCCATATTTGCAAATCCTACCTTAAGATTTGAAAGACTTAAACAAAGAAAAAGATCCGATGATTCAACCGATTATGAAGAATTCAAAAAAAGAGACAAAATGGAACTTGATTTTGGAATTGGATCTGTCATAGCTTTATCAGATAGACTCATAACAAATGAAACCGACTTGGAAAGCTATGGAAAAAAAATAAATGAATTTTTAGATAATATAATGAGTTTATAATTTTATTTGTCTTCAAGGAAGGCTTCTTTAATTATATAAACTCCATTATCAAAATTCCACTCTTTTTCAGCATCCAGAATCTTTATTGATTTCTTAAATATCGGACCGTCCAAAACTAAAGTTTCTGCCTCACCGCCTTCAAAGGCAATGTCAACATGATACTTTTTGTTTAATTCTACAATTTCTTCAATAGCTTTATCGTCAATTTCACGACCTAGCCATGATTTGTCCAAGCCTTCTGCAAAGACTCCACTGATTATTACCCTGAAACCTAATGAGACTATTTTTTTCATGTATTCCAATTCATCAACATGCCAGAAGGGTGATATAATTTCAAGCCCCACTTCCTGACCAAGCTTTTCAATCCTGGATTTTTGATATTGGGAGTATAAAGCACCAGTGTATATACCCTCAATGCCTAAATTTTTAAGCTTTTGAAACTCCCCTTTCAAATCTTCAAGTTCCTCTTCTTTAACTCCATTAGTATCAGCTATGATTATAGGAATTTCAATCGCTTCTGCAAGCATATCGGTGAGGTGGATGTTTGGTACATGGAACATGTAAGACTCATCATTAACTGACCTCATGGAAAGAAGATATTGAACATCTTCCCCGTTCTCCAAAGCATTGTACAATGCCATAGTACTGTCCTTTCCACCTGAAAATAAAACTGCTACTTTCATCTTCTACGTCTTCCTGATTTTTTTGATTTTTTAAATTTTCTAAATACAACAACAACTTTATCAACATAAATACCCAACAATGCAACAATAACACCAATACCACCAGAAATCAGTACAAATTCCCCGTTGTTTAACATGGTGCTGTTGGTTTTGTTGATACTATCTTGAACAGGCCCTTCCATCTTGGTTGGCACTATTCCTTCTTCCAACAGGTATTCCCTACTTTGATCAATAGCTGATGGTGCTAAAACAACTTTAATATGAACCTGCGCATAGGAAATAGTTCCAGCATAAACATTCTTATACCAATCAGAGAAGGACTTCAATGCACTATTAACCTCATATCCAGGGACCAAATCTATATCAATCTTACCTGATTCGTTAACAGTAAAATTCTTATAGTTTGCATCAATATTTTCAAGAACCGCATTCATATATGTCATTTCCTTATCAGTAAACTGCCACATGTAAAATGTGATACCTGTAACCTCAAAGGAATGAACTCCATCAATATGAGTCAAATTGTTTTTTAAAGCATCCAAATCAACAGATGATGAAACATCCAAATACATTGTCTCATTATCATTGTTAGGAATAACCTTCTGAACTGTGCTCATAACTTCCGGAACATCATCATAGATTGGAGATAAAAAGAAAGCACCTCCCAAACATCCAATGATAAATGCAGATACTAAAACCAAAGCTGTTTCCTTTTTACGCATGAAAGGCTTTAGCATTCCAATAGAAAAAACAAAAATCATTATAATAATAAATAATATTATATAAACAACTGTTGTTAAAATATCCATAAATTCACTCGCCATTTAAAAGTTATATTTAATACTATAAGATTTATTTTTAATATATAAAAAAAGTTTGTATAAAAATAAAAAGGAGATTTAAATTCTTTTTACAACAATATTGGCCGAATCATCAGGCCAGCATATGAGAACTTTATTGACCCCCTTATCAAGATTCAAATTAGAAAATGCATTTTCCGCCTTATGATTATTGGAAAACTTTTTAATCTTGCCATCATGCAATGAAATCTCAGTAGAAATCGACCGAGGTTTAATTAAAATAGACAAATCAGCCGGGGATTCTATAGTTATGACTTTTTTGGAACCCATTCCCTGAGCATATACATCATCAATACCATTGGCCAGCTGTAAAACTGAAGACTTAACATTCAAAATATTCGAAACATCCAAATTGTTCTCGATGGCCATTTGGGTTAATGGCAATGTAAATACCAACAGAAGAATGATGGAAACTGCAAATAAAAACAGTATCTCTACAGACATTTGACCAGAATCATCCCCAACCATTTAAACCACAAGCACCATATTTTTAGAGATGACCATTATAATGTCCCCCAGGAAAATGGCTGTCAACAACCCAATCGTAATAAATGGAGCAAATGGAAAGCCCAATTTAATTGAAATATAGTCTGAGATAATATTCTGGGAATTCATTATTTTCAAGAGGAACATGTCCTTTTCCGTAAGCCCTCCTGCGCTTATTGACTTGAAGTAATATGAATAATTGGAATCGTCGTTAAGCCTATAGACCTTTAAATTACCCTTGGAATCGTTAATCAAGTCAATTATCTGCTTATCGTTAAAGTAGTATTCGTTGACTATCATTCCCTCCTCCAAATCTTTTACTGGTATAAACCTGTTAAAATTTGATTTTATGAAGAATAAAAAGTTCTTATAGTTAATCAAGTTAAACAGGAGCTCGGTGTTTCTATTGAAGATCATGTTTTTCATATTCAGATAAAATATCATCATGAATAAAAACGGGAAACTGATGAGTATTGCGTTTAGAATCACTGAAAATGAAAATGGATATATTGAAAGTTCGGGAAAAACGTTTAGAAATGGAATGCTTGCAAATGGAATTATTGCAGCTATCCCCGTAAGAAGCTTCACATCTCCCCCTCCCCATACTTTCAGTCTCCACAGCAGATAGCAAACCAAATATGTCAAAGATAGAGAAAGAATTGAGGCCAGAATATGTTTTAAATTGCCTGACAATAAAGACAAAATCATGTTTGAAACAATACCGAAGGAAATTAAGAATATGGAAATCTTGTCTGGAATTATTCCCTTTTTAATGTCATAATATGAAGCAACAACGCAAAGAAATATTGTTATAATAAACTGTATAATCAAAATATATTCATAAAACATGTTTTATTGTTAAATAAAGAATATATATTAATTAGATAGAAAATAAGATTGTTAAATTGATTTTTGTTTATGAATTTTATATTGAAATAAATAATTATTCCAATAATATTATGGTTTTGGGGCTGATTTTTATATATTCCGGCATTGTAAAATCATGCTTGTGAATCTCTTTGTCGTATATCCACCACAAACCGTTGGCCAATTTTATATCCCATTCAAAAGGCATTTCAACAATTTCCGCGTCTTTTGTACCAATTACATTAACGTCATCCTTGTCTGCAAATGTAAAGTCGTGAGCCCTTATTCCAATATGATTGATGTTTTCAGAAACCTTCTCTTCGGTTTCGAGTATTATATTATCCCAATCCAAAGCCTTTACATGATAATCGTCAATAATTTCAATTGCTGAAATGTTTTTACATCCTGTAATTTTAGCCACCTGAACCTTTTTCGGATTTTCGAATATGTCGTAGGTATTTCCTTTTGCTATGATCTTACCCTTATCCATTACTATAAGCTTATCGCAGAACTGGAATGCATCGTCACGGTCATGGGTAACCATAATAATAAATCCTTCAAAATTTTCCAGCAATTTGATAAGTTCCCTTCTCAATTGATCTTTTAGGTACGTATCCAATGCACTGAATGGCTCATCCAACAATATGACGTCCGGATCATATGCTATAATACGGGCCAAAGCCACTCTCTGTTGCTGACCTCCGGACAATTGCCTAGGATATCTTTTCTCCAGTCCTTCCAAACGGAAATTTTTAATCAGTTCGCTTACCTTTTCATCGTCCTTTTTAGACAGGCCTACTGCAATATTCTCCTCAACGGTCATGTTTGGAAATAATGCATAGTTTTGAAATAGGTAGCCTACATTTCTTTTCTGAGGTTTCAAGTTAATTTTTTTGCTAGAATCAAAATAAACTTCCTCTTCATTTAATTTAACGCTAATGATGCCTGAATTGGGATTTACAATACCTGCAATGGATTTCAAAGTCATACTCTTACCACAGCCAGATGGTCCTAAAATACCGAAATTTTGAGTTTTTAGTTCAAAATCAACGTCCAAATCAAATTCATTAAGTTCCTTTTTAATATCCACTTTCAATAACTTGTCACTCATAATGTACACCATTTAAAAAAAGAAGTTAATGGAAATCATTTCCATTGTTTTCCTTGACGGATAGTAAGATAATTCATGAAGAAAATAGCTACAAAAGCTATGATTATAATGATTACAACATAATTAAATGCGCTTCCCATGTTTCCTGCAGCCACATCCGAATAAACAGCAATAGGCAAAGTTCTAGTCAAATCAGCTATGTTACCTGCAAGCATTGCTGTAGCACCAAATTCTCCCAATCCCCTTGCATAAGCAAGAATTCCCCCACTTATAATTCCAGGCAAGGCATTGGCACATAAAACCTTCCAAAAGATTTTCCATTCAGACATGCCCAATGTACGAGCAGCATCAACCAAGTTGGGATCGACTTGTTCGAAAGCTCCCCTAGCAGAACGATACATTAAAGGAAATGACATGACAACTGCAGCAATAACGGTTGCTTCCCATGAAAAAGCTATTTTATAAGCAAAGAAGTTTATAAAAAAGCTTCCGATTGGACCTTTAACACCAAAAACATATAATAGGAAGAATCCTACTACGGTTGGAGGCAATACAAGAGATAGTGTAAAAACACCATCAAGTATTACTTTTGTTGTATTATTCTTTATCATAATGATACCCCAAGCAACCAACAAACCCATGAAAAAGGTTATTACAATTGATATGCTTGCAGTTTTCATTGAAATAAATAACGGGGTCCAGTCAATCATACTAATATTTCCTTTAATATATTATTTGTGAAAGAGTATATTAAATTTAATTGACTATTGTGAAACCATAATCTTTAAATATATCTTGAGCTTCTTGTGATTGTAAGAATTCAACGAATTTTTCTGCTGCATCAGCATCTTTTGCGTCTTTAATGATACCTATAGGATATACGATAGGTTTTTTAAGAGATCCTTCAGGAGCATCACAGATTATTTTAACTTTATCATTAGAATCAGCATCTGATGTGTATACAAGACCATATTCAGCAGATCCATCAGCCACTTGGTTTAATACAGCAGTTACACTGTTACCTAAAGATAATTTGGATTGTACAGCATCCCAAACTCCAAGACTGGTTAATGCTTCTTTAGCATATTGTCCTGCAGGTACGGAATCAGGATCACCAATAGCAATAGTTCCATCCACATCTTTCAATCCTTCAAATGAAGTAATGTTAGTGTTTGAATCAGCAGGAACAATTAAAACAAGTTTGTTTTGAATGGATTTTTTAACAGTATCGTTATCGATTATTCCTTGTTCTGCTAAAGCATTCATTTGTTTATTGGAAGCAGACATGAATACGTCAGTTTCTAACCCATTTTCGATTTGAGTTTGTAAATCCCCACTTGAAGCGTAGACAGGTTTAACTTTTACACCAGGATATTGTTTTTCAAACATAGGAATTAACTTTTCATCAAATACATTTTTTAAACTAGCCGCTGCAGCCAAATCAACTGTTTGACCTTCTAAATCTGAATTACTATCAAAAGCACCACTAAATGCACCATAACCAATGCAAATAGCTGCTATTATTATGATAACACCAATTATTATTTTAGTTTTAGATTTCATTTTTTTACTCCAAAATATTCATAATCAAATATGATTAATAAAACATCAACATGCAAATCGTAAAACAAAGTTTTACAATTCAATACCCATATTTCAATATGAAAAATTATTAATATCGTTATGGTTAATAGATATTATATTCAATTTATTATATAAATATTATGTTTTAACCGTTATTTGTCGAAGATAATAATTTTCTTATAAAAAAATAATTATGATAGTAAATATTATTCATAACATAGGGAAAAAGTAAGTAAAATCAGATTTCCTTTAGTTTAAACTTAATGTAATACAATTCGGAATCATACCTCAGGCTCGGATAAAATTCTTTTAAAGAATTTTTAAATGAATCGACATCACGATGACCTTCAGATTCTGCATGCATTGATGTTATATCGCAATAATTGATTTTTTCAACTGACTCTACAATAGCAAACAATGACAGTTTCCCGTCTAACGAATCAATATTGGTAAAAATTAGTTTAATATTATCGCCAGCAGACAAATCCTTATGGCGATTTCTTGTTGTAGCTACCTTAATCCCTTCAATTACAGGATTGTAGAATTTTTCATTAAACTTTAAGATTTTCATTTGAAAATAAAAAAAAAGTAAGAGAATTTATTCTGGATCAAATTCTCCATATTCACAACCAACATTTTCGGCAATTATTTCGTCAACCAATTTGCCCTTCTTATATAGTTTTACGGTACCAACACCGTTTCCACCATTCCACAATCTATTGTGTCTTTTTTCACCAGTTGGAGCTTCATAGTTAACGAATAGCATGTCTTCCTTTTCACAGGTGATGTCTGTAACCATCTTTTTGTTCCAAGTAGACTGCTCCACATGCCAAATTATTTGGGTATCAGTTTCCTTACAGTCAAATTTGGTGGATACCTTATCCCAGAATTTGGAGAAGTTGAATTCATATAATTCTCCCTCATAATCAAACAAGGATAATAATTGCCTGTTTAAAACAATAGGACCTACTTTTGGTCTTCCCCCACCAATATCAAATGCACTGTTTTCTAATTTCTTACCTGTCTTTTTGCTGGTTAAATTGCATGAAGATAACCATACCCATGGGGAAGTAAAGTTTTTACCCCAATTCTTATCAGCATAACCATAACAGTTTTTAGGATCGATTATGTACTTGACACCATCCATTGTGATTTCGCCTTCATACTCTGTTTTCATACCTTCAACATGCCAAAACATTTCAAAAGCCTGCATGTTTCTAAATACTTCCCCAGCACCATATCCTACATTAAATGGAATAATCTTGTTGATTTTGAAGTTCCATTCAACATCTCCAGCATCACACATATATTCAGGATGTGCCGCATTTTCCTCTTCGCTTAAATGAATCTTACCATAAGTCTCTGTTTCAGTTATATAACAGTCATCTGCCTTGATTTCATATGGCACTACCTTATTTGGAGTTATATCAAATTTGTTCCAACCAAAGAATCTGTGAATTTGTTTTGCTCCTTTACCCCAACATCCAACTTTAATCATTAGATAGGACGGTTTAATGCCTTTAGCTTTGTTTTCAGGCAATTGACCAAATACAGGTTCATCCCCACCACTAGCAGGATTACAAACAAAAAATTCCAAGAAAAATGGCCTTTCTTCACCTGTTTCAGCATTGCGAGCAGTAAATGAATGCCACCACCAATCATATCCACACTTAGCCTGACCTTTTGTAAGCATAAACTCATTTCTGCCAATGTCATTTTTTCTAGGTTTAATATTTGAGCTCATAATTTACATTCCTAACATTTATAAGTCTTTTTAAAAAATATCATGTAGCATGTTAGACTTAAACACACTCTTTGACATTAAATCTCCAAATCTACACCTTTATGTCAAATAACTATTAAATTATTTATTTTTTTTAATTAATAAATATAAGGATATTCAATGAATATGATTTGATTTAAACAAAGATAACTAAGGGAAAAAAAGAAAAATACGATTAAGTAAAAAAAGTAAAAAAATCATTTTTTAGAATGCTCATAAGAAGCTTCTACAAATGATTTAAATAATGGATGAGGCCTGTTTGGTCTTGATTTAAATTCCGGATGGAATTGACAACCTACAGCCCATGGATGATCTGGAAGTTCTACGATTTCCACTAGGAAATCATCAGGACTTGTTCCTGAAATGATGATTCCTTTTTCTTGTAGATCTTGCCTATAATCGTTGTTGAATTCAAATCTGTGCCTATGACGTTCCTCAATGTCAATTTCACCATATGCATCAAAGGTTTTAGTTCCTTCAACAACCTTACAGTCATAAGAACCTAAACGCATGGTTCCACCCATATTCTTGATTTTTTTCTGCTCTTCCATCATATCAATAACAGGATGTTCATTTTCCTTATCAAATTCTGAACTGTTAGCTTCAGGATATCCATTACGTCTTGCAAATTGGATTACCATAGACTGCATTCCTAAACAGATTCCAAATAACGGAATATTGTTTTCGATTGCATAATCAACAGCTAAAAGTTTTCCTTCAACACCACGCTCTCCAAAACCTCCAGGTATTAAAATTCCGTCTAAGGCTTTCATAACATCAGGGTCTAATTGTTCAACATCAGAACTGATATAGTCAATTTCTAATTTAACGCCTATTGAAGCTGCTGCATGGAGTAAGGATTCACGAATACTGATATAAGCGTCTTCTAATTCAACATATTTTCCAACTATTCCTATTCTTACAACTGGATCTTGGATTTTGAGAGATTCCACTATTTCTCTCCAAGCATCTAATTTTGAGGAGTCAGGTTCAATATCCAAACCTATTCTATCAACAACAATTTTACCTATGTTGTTTTCTTCAAGAACTAAAGGCACTTCATAAATTGTTCCTGCATCAGGAGTGTTGACAACAGCATCTTTATCTACGTCACAGAAATGAGCAATCTTAGCTTTTAAATCATCGTCAATTGGTTCTTGAGACCTGCATACAATTATATCTGGATTGATACCTACACTTCTTAACTCTTTAGTTGAATGCTGGGTTGGTTTGGTTTTAAATTCACCAGCAGCATTAAGGTATGGAATAAATGTTACATGGACAAACATTACATTTTTAGAACCTACATCATTTCTTAATTGTCTTAAGGCTTCTAAAAATGGCTGACTTTCAATATCTCCAACAGTACCTCCCAATTCGATTAAAACAACATCATAATTATCCTTATCTGCTGTCATTTTAATCATTTCCTTGATTTCATCTGTAATGTGTGGAATAACCTGTACACATGCACCAAGGAAATCACCAGCTCTTTCCTTAGCTATTACAGATTCATATACTTTTCCTGTTGTGATATTTGAGATTCCAGGCAATTCAACATCCAAATATCTTTCATAATGACCTAAATCAAGATCGGTTTCCATACCATCATGAGTTACGAACACTTCACCATGCTGATATGGGTTTAAAGTTCCAGAATCCCAGTTTAAATAAGGGTCAATTTTAATTGCAGCTACATTTAATCCGTATGAACGTAAGATACGACCAATGGAAGCTGAAGTAATTCCCTTTCCAATGGAGCTTACTACTCCTCCAGTTATGATAATAAATTTAGTCAGCTAAATCCTCTCCATGACATTATTTTTAAATAATATTATAATATTTAGAATCCTTAATTTATAAAAGTTTCATTGCTGGCAAAAAATAGATAAACAATATTGCTCTATGTAGATGACAATATTCCTTTGATTCTGAAATCATAACTGATATTAAAATAATCAAAGACTGCTATAAAAATAATAAAATTAATCTTTGAGATATCATTTTAACAATAGCTGATTTTAATTTAAACTGATAGAAAAATTCTATCTGAAATTCAATCATCATCCTTCTCCAAGAGGTCCCTGACATCCTTAAGTCCGTCGATTACCCGGAGATGCTGAGTACATATGGCTTCGCACTCCCCACATTCTGTGCATGCAGAGGCAGGATTGCCTTCCCTTGCATAGTTCTTATAATAAACAAAATGCAAATCCTGCAGTTCAGCAGCCATCTTTGCATTGTTATAAAGTGAAAAGAACTTTGAGATAGGAATGTTTTCCGGACATTTCGGAATGCAATAATCGCAATAGGTGCAGTCAATAGGATTCCCATCTGAAATGATTTTTCTAGCCATCCTCAGTACCTTCTTTTCTGAGCTGTCCAATGGCTTCAGCTCATCCATGCATTCAATGTTTTCCTTCAGCTGCTCCATATTTGACATTCCAGAAAGAACTGTCGAAACCCCCTCAAGGCCACCTGCAAATCGCAAGCCCCATGATGCTATTGTAGCATCGGGATTGTGGCGGACAAGCATTTGTGAAGCGTCTGCAGGAATGTTTACCAGGTTTCCTCCTTTCAGAGGCTCCATGACCAGAATTTCCTTCCCGTGCCTTTTGGCTACCTTGTAGCATTTGCTGGACTGTATTGAAGGACTGATCCAGTCAAGATAGTTGATCTGAAGCAGGACAAATTCTATTTCAGGATGATCTGTCAGTATCCTGTTTAACACGTTTGCATCATCATGATGGGAAATTCCAAGCTTCTTGATTTTTCCCTCCTCCTTAAGCCTACTGATGAATCCGAAGAAGTCAAGCTCCTTCATCAGGCCATCATACAGCTTTGCAGTAAGGCAATGCAACATATAATAGTCAAAATATTCCACACCGCACTTCTCCAGCTGCTCGTTGAAAATGGCTTCAATATCTGTTTCAGGAGTAAAGCTATAAACAGGCAGCTTGTTGGAAATAAGGAAATCCTCACGAGGATACCTTTCAACCAAGCATTTTCTAATGGCCACATCAGCGAATCCGTCATGGTATTCATATCCTGAGTCAAAAAAATTAAATCCTCTTTCCATTGAATAGTCCACCATTTCAGACACCTTTTCATAGTCGATGTCCTTATTATTGTCGGACTTTAGAGGAAACCTCATAAATCCCAAACCTAGCTTTTTCATGATAAATCCCAAAATCGCGTTAAATTTAAAAAAAAATGTATATGAAATATAATTACAACTTGAATTGATTGGAGCCTATGCCCAGAAAGTCTTCAAGGTTTTTCAAGATGTCGATTATCTTCAGATGCTGTGTGCATATCTCTTCGCAGTCACCACATTCCGTACATACGGTTGCAGGATTTTGCTTCCTTGCGAAATTCAGGTAATATGCCCTATGGAAATCCTGAGGTTCATCATAAGCACATGCGTCATTGTAGATTGACAGGAACTTGGAGATAGGAATGTTTTCCGGACAGATTGGAATGCAATAATCGCAATAGGTACATGCAAGAGGAATTGATTCTATTATCAGTCTTCGTACTTGCTTCAATATCTTGTTTTCAGTAGGGTTCAAAGGCTGGAAATCTTCCATATAGCTTATGTTGTCCTTTACATCATCCATGGAATTCATTCCTGACAAGACTGTTGATACGCCTTCAAGACTGGCTGCAAAACGGATTCCCCATGAAGCTACGGACATGTCGGAGTTGTATGCCTCAAACATCATCCTCACATCGTCAGGCAGGTTGGCCAGGACCCCTCCTTTCAGCGGTTCCATAACCATAATTTCCTTTCCGTACTTTTTGGCTACCTTGTAGCATTTGCTGGACTGTATTGACCTGTTGATCCAGTCAAGATAGTTAATCTGAAGCAGGACAAATTCTATTTCCTTGTTTTCAATCAGGATTCTTTCAAGTAGCTCCGCATCATCATGAAATGAAATTCCAATCTTTCTTATTTTTCCCTGCTTTTTCAAATCCTTAAGGAACTGGAAACAGTTCTTTTCCATTACGAATCCCTCATAGAGTTTCTTGTCAAGAGCATGGAGCATGTAATAATCGAAATATTCTACGCCACACTTCTCAAGCTGCTCGTTGAATATTTCTTCCATATCCACATCTAAGTCTACAGCATATGTTGGAAATTTGTTGGATAATATAAAGTCTTCACGAGGATATCTGTCAACAATGCACTTCTTTACAGCCAAATCACAGTTTCCATCATGATATTCATATGCTGAATCAAAAAAATTGAAACCTCTCTCCATTCCGTAATCGACCATTCTGCAGATTTCATCATAGTCTATGTCCTTTACGTCATCGGATTTGAGCGGCAATCTCATTAAACCAAAACTTAATTTTTTCATAAATTTTAATCCCCATCAAATAAAACTACAATCCCATCAAACATTATTTTTATTTTTGGTACTTAATATATTTCACCCTTATCACTATTCAAAAATTGGCTTTTGGTGATAAGCAATACAAATAAAAGGACAATGATGAATTGATAGGATATTCACGAAAAAAATTAAATTTAAATCTGAAATAAAAATAAAAACGGCAGTTTTAGAATAGACCATTGTCAATATCCTATAAAAAGAATGAAAAAAATGAATCAATTAACATACCCTATTTTCAGCCGAGAAAATTGGCAGGGTATATTTGTGAAAATAAACATTACCAGCCGTCATCCTCCTTGAGAGAAGGGAGCCTTTCTATAAGGGCGTCCACATATGCCTCATGCAATGCATGGACCTCTTCCTTTCTGTAGTATTCCTGGGTGTGCATGCCTATTATAGTGCCGTTTGTCATGGTTATTATGATTCTGTTCTCGTCAAAGGCAACGTTTCTGATATTTCTCCATGGAATTCTCCTGTCTGAGCCATCAGGATTTCCTTTTTCGAACACTATTCCCTTTTCGGCAAAGCGGAAATAGTATTTTCCGTCCTGCTGGTATTCCCTGTCGAAAAGAGCATAACCTGCCAGAGCGGAACCTAAATATCTTTTACCCCACATGGCACCCATGGCCTTTGAAAAGTTGTCTGCGGCCACCTTGTTTGGAAACTTCACGAAAAACTTGTGGGGTGCGTAGAAATCATAATTGATCATATTGTTCTTTACGTCTTCAGCACGTCTACGCCTAAGCTCGTCCACATCCCCTATCTTCACATGCTGATCCACACCAGAAATGTCTGATAATCTGTCGGCGAAACGATTCAAGTCATCCCTGAAATCCTTGTTGATTTTGAATGTTATCTTGTCGCCACCCTTTATCTTGAGTGTATCCCTCTTCGATTCCATCTTTCTTTCAAGATCCCTGATGTCGCCTAATTCTATGAGGTTTTTGACTTCACGGTTCCTGTCATACTGAACGACTGCTGTTTCATAAAGCTCCAGCCTTTCGCCATCGTCGTTTCCAATGAAATCTATCATGTTTCCTTCGATTTCCACTGGTTCCTTAAATTTTTTTCTGCTTCCGAAAAGACCCATTGATACCACCAATCAAATATATTACCATTATTTATTCACAACATTACAATAATAGGTTTATATTAAAAATTATTTAAAACTATTCTTTGAAACTGTTTCGATTAATTAATGAAATTTTAATTATTAACCTATATTAATCCAATTATTAACTAATTATAGGAGAGCATAAAAATAAATTCAATCATATCCCCTTACAGAAAAGATAAGAATTCTAATACTAGAATGGAAAAATAGATTATTGTGAAAGATTCATGCTCATGTATTTTAAAAAAAAGAAAATTGATTAGGATGGGATTTTTTCCCATGTCTAATCTTTTGATTTGAATTTTATGCTGTTACTTTGATGTTTGCTTCTTTTTTGACTCCAGTTTCTGTGGTTACAGTTACTTTGTATGTTCCTTTTGCCAGGTTGATTGGTAGTTTTGCTACACCATTGTTGTCTGTTATTTTTGTATAAGAGACTGTTTTTGTTGGGAATTTAAAAGTATAGGTTACTTTTTGCCCGACCAATGGTTTACCATGGTCATCCAAGAAAGTAGCATCAAGTGTAGCTGCTTTTGAAACTGATTTGGTTAAGTCATTTGTTATTAAAACATCTTTTACTTCAATTTGTGTTTTTATTTTCACATCATCATATTGAGCAGTGATTTCGTAGTTGCCTGCAACCAGGTTAATTGGAAGTGTAGCAACTCCATCACTATTGGTTGTTATAACATATTTAAGGTCATTGAAACTTTTACCTTTAAGAGTAACAGTTATTTTCTCACCAACAATAGGATTTCCTTTCTCATTTGTGAGTTTAACAGTGTAATGTGTTCCATTTCTATAGTATTTCACTATATTGTCTGCACTTAACTTGTTTTCACGGACCAATACAGATACTTTTGAAGTTATGTTCTTGGAATCATAACAAGCAGTAATGCTGTATTCTCCTTTGATTAAGTTAATTGGAAGAGATGCAACACCGTTTTCATCTGTAGTTCTCTGATAAGTGAGATCTTTAAAACGATCCCCATTAAGAATTAAAGTTACTTTCTCACCAGCAACAGGGTTTCCGCGAGAATCCTTAACAGTTACCTTATATTGGCTACCGTCCTTAAAGTACATTTCAAGGTCATCAGTTTCTAAATCAGCTGATGATTTGAAAACACTAACAGTAACATCTGTAGATGACGGCAAGTAATTATCATTACCAGCAAAGTTTACAGGAACAGTAAAGTTACCTGCAGCATCAGCAGAATAAGGAACTGTAATAGTGTCAATCACATTACCCTTTTCATCCTTAACATCTGCAGTGATATCTCCGGTTTCCCCAATTGTCAACTCTGGTATCTTGGTTATTTCAATTGTTGTGGAACCCCTATTAACAGTAACGTTAATATTAATGGAGGATTCATTATAGTTTTCATTACCAGCATAAACTATTGGTACAGTAAAGATACCTGCATCGGTAGCATTGAAAGGAACAGTAATTTTGTCAATTACATTTCCTTTTTCGTCTTGGACTTCTCCGACGATATTGCCGTTTTCTCCGACTTTAAGCACGATATTTTCTGCAGTTATTGATGTAGCAACTTTATCTACAGTAAATTCAGTATTTGCTGCTACACTTGTGTAACTGTTGTCTCCAGTGAAGTTTGCTTTAACATTATATTTGCCTGCGGATAAACCAAGATTCTTATTGAAGCTTGCGGTACCATTTACAATAGGTACTGTGAATTCTGTGCCGTTGATATTGACTATTACTTCTCCGTTTAACTCTTTAGAAGATGAAATAGTTACTGTGACATTGTCTCCATAAGCTATATCAGGTACTGTTACTGAAATTGAAGCAGATGCCTTGGCAACATTTAATGTAATGTTCATTGAAGCTGGCAAGTAATTATCATTACCAGCAAAGTTTACAGGAACAGTAAAGTTACCTGCAGCATCAGCAGAATAAGGAACAGTAATATTGTCAATCACATTACCCTTTTCATCCTTAACATTAATCATAATAGCCGCCATCTGACCAACAGTCAAATTAGGAAGATTACCAACAGTTTCAAGAGTGGTTGTTCCTTTACATACTTCAACAGTAACATTCCTAGTAGCACTCATATAAGTCTCATTACCAGGATAAGTTAAAGTAACAGTAAAGTTACCTGCAGCATCAGCAGAATAAGGAACAGTGATAGTATCAATTACATCTCCAGTTTCATTTTTAACAACAGCAGTCACATCACCTTTTTGACCTACATTAAGGGCAGGTATGTTAGTGATTTCTATGGTTGTAGATTCTTTAACAAAGTAACTTAATTCAATATTTGCATTATCTGCACTTATTGGGATAATGTTGCTACCTTTTAATAAGGTGTAATTTCTACTAGCTTTTCCATTTTCAATTGTGGTTTCTTCTCCATTGATTGTTACATTGTATCCTTCAAATAAAGCAGGATCTGCAATAGGAGTTCCATTATTCAAAACAAAGTATGCATCAACAGAAATGACATCTCCTGCTCCAAGATTGTCTGTGAAATCTGAAGTACTGTTTAGCACTATCCAAGTTTCTACTTTAGGTACTTTGCCTTCATTAGGATATGGATTATCGTTAGATCCCCACCAATTGTTATTGGCTATAACAACTCCTTCATTATTGTCGTAAACAGATCCGAGAACGATGGAATTGGTAATGTTTCCACCCCTTGCTCTGCTGTAAACTGCACTTCCAGAACTAGCAGTGCATGATTTGAAAATACATGAATCTATGGTGAAATAACCTCCCCAGGTTGAAATACCTCCACCATAACTTCCACCATCATTTGAAATGAAAGTGGAATTTAATGCGGTTAAATTAGCACCACCATCAAGGTAAATAGCTCCACCATCGGCCGCTTTATTATCAATAAATGTACAGTTTTCAACCTTTAAAGAACCATAGGTAACATGAATTGCACCACCAACACGTTGAGTAACACTTGAACTTTTAGGATTTCCTCCAGTGAAAGTTAAATTAATCAAATGAATATTACAGCTGGTAAACTTGGATAATTTTTTTGAGTTACCATTGAGAATTACTTGGCCTTTATTTTGACCAATTATGGTGAAATCTTTAGAGCTTGCAGTAATTGTAGAATCAATAATGTATTCTCCGTCTGCAACATAGATTATTCCACCATTTTTAATTCTTTTCAAAGCATTATTAATAGTCTTTAAGGAAGAATCCCAACTTAAACCATCATTTTCATCATTACCAGTAGTAGAGACATAAAGTATCTCCGGTATGACTAAATTATAATTCAAGGTAACGACTGCCCTATCAGCGAAAACATTTATAAGATTTTCGCCTTCAACTACTTTATAGTTTGAAGTAGCTTTCCCACCATTAATGGTAGTACTGACTCCATTGATTGTTACATTGTATCCTTCGAATAAAGCAGGATTTGCAATAGGAGTTCCATTATTTAAGACAAAGTAAGCCTCTACAGGAATATTGTCCCCAACTGTACAACCATTGAATTTGGCTGTAGCATTTAATATCACCCAGTTGTTGAGTGTTATGCCGTTGACTGTTGGGTTGTTTGTTCCCCACCAGTTTTCATCTGCATTTATGCTGACAGTTCCACCATTGTTGACTTCATTGATTTTGTGAATATCATTTCCTGTATTGTTTGCAAAAATGTTGTGGTTAATTTTTGCATCGACAGCACCAGCATAATTAATGGTTATGGAATTGAAGTTGCCTTTTTTGTCTGTGTTGTTGATAAATGTACAATTGTTGATGTTTAAATTGATTTTTTCATTCAGTGTACCCACATAAATTGCCCCTTCTAAACTGTCGGGATAATCCAATGTAAGTTTATTGTCTTTAAATAATGAATTTGAAACATTTAAATTAAGTATGCCGTAATCATTATATACATAAACTGCAGATCCTTGGTATCCACTTCTACAATTAATAAATTTACAATTGTCAATTGTCATGAAATTAGGCTTATTGCCGAAATAATCAACACCAATTGCTCCACCACCAATGTTACCTTTACAATTTATGAAAGTTAAATTATAGAATCCTAATTTATTATTTTGATTAGTGTAGAAGAATCCATAATTTCCATTAGCCAAACCTTGACCATCAATGATGGTTGAATCTTTGTCTTGACCAACGAAATCAACATTTTTAGTAACAGTTATTGATGTTCCAGGATTTTTAGCAACAGTCACACCATTACCAATATAGATTTTTCCACCATCCTTAACTATGGTTAAAGCTTGTTCGATGGTTTTAACAGCAGTATCCCATGTGTAACCATCGTTGTCATCATCACCTGAAGGAGAGACATATACTTCCTCAGGTTCATAATTAATAGAATAGGTCAAATCCACATTGGCCCTGTCTGCACTAATTGGAATAAGGTTTTCACCGTTTGATAGAGTATAATCATAACTAGCTTTTCCATCTTTAATTGAAGTTTTAACACCGTTAATAGTTACATTGTATCCTTCAAATAAAGCAGGATCTGCAATAGGAGTTCCATTATTCAAAACAAAGTATGCTTCAATAGAAATGACATCTCCAGGTTTAAGATTATCAGTAAAGTTAGAATCACTATTCAATATTATCCAATTATTAAGTGTAAGATCATTGAGGGTTGGGTTGTTTGTTCCCCACCAGTTTTCATCTGCATTTATGCTGACAGTTCCACCATTGTTGACTTCATTGATTTTGTGAATATCATTTCCTGTATTGTTTGCAAAAATGTTGTGGTTAATTTTTGCATCGACAGCACCAGCATAATTAATGGTTATGGAATTGAAAACATCATCTTTATTTTTATTGTTAATAAAAGTACAGTTGTCAACTTTCAAATTGATTTTGTTGTTTCCAAGTGTACCTAAATAAACAGCACCTTCTAAACGAGTACTGGTGATTTTATTGTCTTCAAATAATGAATTTGTGATGTTTAAATTAAGTGTACCACAATCATTGTAGACATATACAGCAGAACCTGAATAAAGAGCACTGCAGTTAATAAATTTACAATTGTCAATTGTCATGAAATTAGGACTATTGCCGAAATAATCAACACCAATTGCTCCACCATCAAGTTTACCTTTACAATTGATGAAAGTTAAATTATAGAATCCTAATTTATTGTTTTGATCAGTGTAGAAGAATCCATAATTTCCATTAGCCAAACCTTGACCATCAATGACGGTCAAATCTTTGTCTTGACCAACGAAATCAACATTTTTAGTAACAGTTATTGATATTCCTGGATTTTTAGCAACAGTCACACCATTACCAATATAAATTTTTCCACCATCTTGGATAAGACTTACAGCCTTTTCTATGGTTTTAACAGCAGTCTCCCATGTGTAACCATCGTTGTCATCATCACCTGAAGGAGAAACAAAAATGGAGTTTTGACTAATTACTTTGAAATTAGTTTTATTAGAACAACCTAAATAAGTTCCTGAACCTCCATATGTTGCAGTTACAACATGAGAGCCAATATTTAGATTAGATAATGTTAAAGTAGCTTTATTATCCACTATTTCAACATTATAGATTGTGCCACTCACATTGAAGGAAACAGTACCTGTTGAACCCTCAGTTATATTAGCTTTGATTACTACATCATTACCAAATTCAACATCTGGAATTGCTTCCAAACTTATTGAAGTTGGTTTCATTGTACCAGATTGTGTAACAACTGATGAAGAACCAACATCATTGTTTATTAGTGTATATGATGGTGTATAAGGAAGGTTTATTGCCTTTGCATTTGAAGTTGAAATATTATTGTTGGTTATTACAATATTTGTAGGATATTTGGACTTTGATGATCTGTCTGCAGATACTCCAATTCCAGAATATGAAACAAGAGTATTGTTATCAACCATCAACCCATCATATTTTCCTTTCTGGTAAACAGTAGCTCCTGATACTGTTTTAATTGTATTGTCTTTTATTATGACATTGTTCCCATTTGCAGTAACACCAGCACCAGCACCTGTTATTTCAACACTGTTGTCTTTAACAACACAATTGTCACCCACATAAATTGCAGATTCTTTGATGTAACTATCTTTAATTGTATTGTTTATAATATTTGATCCAGCACCACTACTTATACCATAACTAGCACCTTCAACAGTTCCACCGGACATGTAGGTTCCAGTTAAGTTAACTATTAAGTTATTGGTAATATTGGTATTAGTACTTCCCCCAATACCCAGATAGGTGCCTATTACTGTGTTTGAGTCTACAACATTGTTAGAACCCATTATCTGAATCCCATAACACCATGATGATGGACAGTCAATGCTGCATTTCACGGTGTTGTTATAAATCAGATTGTTGTTTGAGAGTCCTCCACTAAAGTCTCCACTTCCGTATTGTGAAAGATAGATTCCATTGGAGTCTGCAATTTCAACATAATTGTTTTTAATTGTATTGTAATGTGCTCCCCCCAATACGAAGTTAGCACTTGGTCCCACTGTTTTTAAAATGTTGTTGGAAATAACATTATAATTAGATCCTGTATTCAATGCTATTGTAAATGAACTTTTACCACTACAGGAAATGTTGTTGCCTTCAATTGTACAGTAGGTGGCGCCCTTTAGTATGATTGCTTGCTTGTCTTCAACATCCAAGTTAACTATGTTTAACTTAGATATTGTAGCTCCTGAAGAAGCACTTGTTAATGTAATTTTACCGTTTGTAATCAAATTGTCCTGTGCCCCAGTAACGGTTATGTTCTTGCTTATTATGAAGTTTTTACCTGTAAAGCTTCCAGATAAAATCACAGTATCTCCATCATTTAAAGCACCGGATTTAATTCCTCCATCACTAGCAAAATACTGATCGTAATTTCCTTCAGTTACTGTATATGTGTTAGATGCACTAGTAACCAAAGGTGATACCTCATTGTCATATGAGATTTCTAAAGAACCATTATTAGCTTGTGATGGGTCTTCAGCACTAGCTACCCCTATTGCTAAAACCAATATTAGAAATAGGAGTAAAATTTTTTTAAAATTCATGAATTTCCTCCAAAATATATATCAAAACATCTTTAAAAAATATAAATATATTTTGATAATTAAAATTATGTTTAATAATTATATAAACTTTATTAAAAATATATAATATTGGTTTTTTATTAAATAAACCCATATAAAAAAATATTAATGCTTATTTATAAAAAAAACCTTATTTTAATTGATAATTTTATATAAATTTAAATTTAAAGCATATAATTAATATTATAATTTTGAATAAACAATAAAAAATATATCATTTGCTTAACACAATATACAAATAATTTTAAAAATTAATCAAATATATTTAATTTTAAAATAAAAAAACAAAAATTTCGAAACAAAATATTTTAATAAAATTTAAAAAAAAAAGCGATTGGTTTGGAAAGAGAAACCAATCCTATAGTTCGAGCCATTTGATGAACTGCTCGATGTGTGTATTGCAGAAATCCCAGGTGTGTTCGCCAGGATATTCATTGAATGTTACCGGAACGTTCTTCTCTACTAGAAACTTGTGAAAAGCCTCATTTTCTGTCCTCAAGAAGTCGTTCTTACCTACAGTCATGAATATTTTAGGAATCTCCTTGTTTTTCTCCAAAAGTTCGTCAATCAAAAATTCAGGATCCTTGTCACTGCCAACAACCTTGCTCAAATCTCCAAAAACAGACTCAAGATATTCCTTGGTATCCACAACTTCCTTAAATTCATCAACAACATATTTCAACCTATGACTTATCAATGCTGATGAAATTCCCCCAATAGCTGAGAATGTATCGTTATAAAGCAAACCTGTTCTTATAGCTCCATATCCACCCATTGAAAATCCTGCAATAAATGTATCTTCCCTTTTGGTGGACAATGGAAAAATTTCCCTTGTAAAGTTAACCAATTCCTCCCCAACATAATTTGAATAATATTCGTAAGCCGGAGGATTGTTCAGATAAAATGAGTTGTCACAGCTAGGCATTACAACTGCCAAATTGTTATCTGTTGCAAATGACCTGATTAAAGTATTATATACAAATGTTTCGTTATTTCCAAACATTCCGTGAAGCAAATACAATGTCTTGAATGGTGGCTTTGCACTGGAATCAATGCCTTCCAAGTAATTTATGTTGTCTGAAGGTAGAATAACTGTAATTGGTGTGCTTTTTTTTAATTCTTTTGATTTGAAATCTCCTGTAAATAATGCCATACATATCACCAAGTTAAGAATGAATTTTCATCATTTAAATATTTAATTATTCAATGGCTCTGAATTCCATCCATTTGCCTGAGAAGTACCTGTAAACATAGACTCCTGCCCTTACAAACCAGTCGATGAACATTGCAAACCATGTTCCAATTACACCCATCCCATAATTTAAAGATAGGACATAGGACAGTCCGATTCTGCAGGAGAACATTACAATAATTCCAACATACATTGGGAATTTGGCGTCTCCGGCCCCTCTAAATGTTGAAGGAAGTGAAAATGCAATTGGCCAGATTATTATTGAAAATACGGTATGCCATAATATCATTTCAGCAGTCAGTTCAGCTGTTTGAGTTGATAAACCATAAATTCCCAATATCTGAGGCAATGCTGCATAAACCACCAATGAGGCTGTTGTTATTGAAGCAAATATGATTATTAGAATCTTTTTGTTGTAATATTTTGCCTGTTCAAAATCCTTAGCTCCCACACATTGAGATATGACCACGGTAAGACCCAAATTGATTGCAAAGCCAGGCAAAACCTGAAATACTGTTAATGCATATCCCACTGAATTTGCAGCTATTGCCATTGTTCCGAATGTTGAAACCAAACTCAAAATCAATATTCTTCCAAGCTGGAACAATCCGTTTTCAACTCCATATGGGATTCCAACACCTAAAATGTTTTTCAGCATCCTCCAGTTAAACCTGAACCTTAACGATCTTGTTAAATGAAGCTCATATTTCGGATTAAGGGCAAAAAATATTATAATTGCCGCAGAGAGGAACCTTGACAGTACCGTTGGTATAGCTACACCGGTTACATCCATTCCCAAAAAGTAGATGCAATAGGCGTTTCCAATTATATTCAAAACATCACATACTAGAAGAACCTTCATTGGCAGGTATGAATTTCCAGTGGTTCTGAAAATGGCTCCCCCTACATTGAAAATAGCCATGAATGGAATTGAGAAGGCCGCAATTACAAGATACTTGTCGGCGTTTGCCCATACGTCAGCCTCAATGCTTCCAAACAACAATCCAATGATAGTTGATCTAAAAATCAATATTGCCATCATGAGAACAAATGAAAAGATTGCATTAAACCACAATAGCTGATCTACAGATTTGCAGGCCATGTCAAGCTTTCTGTCCCCAATGTATTGCCCTGCAATTACCGCTCCACCTGCAGCCAGGGCCGCAAAACTAAAGATTAAAAGCTGCATTACAAAATCAACAAGTGAAACCCCCGAAATTGCCGCCTCACCAAGAGATGCAACCATTATTGAATCTGCAAATCCCACCAACATTTCCAACAGCTTTTCACCAATCAATGGCAGGAACAAAAACAGCAAAGCCTTGTTTGAAAATAAATAGCCTTCCTTGTTTCTAAACAAATCTGAGAATCCAGTTAAATTCATGTTAAAATCCCGAAAAAAATATTGAGATTAATTAAAATCATCATTAATTAATCTATTAATTAAGTTAAATCCTTCTTTAAATGCAAAGGAACCTTTTTCAGCTTCCTTTTCTGTAAATCTTTCAACATCATCGCTGACATCAGCTGTTGTTGAATAGACCACTATAGGAACATTGTCACGAGTATGTGTTCCAACAGAAATAGGTGTCGGATGATCAGGCAAAATAGCCGCCTTGTAATCCTGTCCTTCAAGACTGTCCAGAACAGGACCTACGATGAATTCGTCGATTCTTTCAATGGCCCTTACCTTTTCTTCAATGTCTTGAGCATGACCTGCCTCGTCAGGTGCTTCAACATGAATCAAAAGAAGATCATGATCCTTTAAACCTTCAATAGCATATTCTCCTTTAGCCTTGTAATCAGTGTCAAAGAAACCTGTAGCTCCAGGAACTTCAATTATGTCAAGACCTGCAAAGATACCTATTCCCTTAAGCAAGTCCACACCAGTGATTACAGCTCCATCCAAACCGTATGTTTCTTTAAAGTCAGGTAATGCTGGGGTTGTTCCTTGTCCCCATAACCAGACCATATTTGCTGGTTTTTTACCTTCGGCAACCCTTTTTTTGTTGATTTCATGATTTTCAAGAATCTCTTCTGATTCTTTCATGATTTTCTTAATTTCAATAGCTATCTCATCGTTCCATAAGGTGTTTTCTTCAATGTCCTCACCTACAATGTCATGAGGGGGCATTGTTTCCAATTCATCCAAAATTTTTGTATCCTTATCATTTTCACAGGAGTATACGAATAAATGCCTGTAGCTTATTCCTGGATAAAATTTCCCCTTGAAGTCATCATATTTTTCATTGAAGTATTCGTTTAATGCTTCCATTAAGACTTCGGCCTCTTCAGATGTGATGTGGCCTGCATTGAAATCCTCAATTTTGCCATCCTCTTCTGTTATTGTGTTGCACCTGAAGATTATGTCATAAGGAGTTGTTTCTATACCCATACTTCCCGCTTCAAGAGGGCCACGACCGGTATAGCAGCCATCAGGATCATATCCGAAAATACTCATATTGGCCACATCGGAACCTGGAGTAAACTTATCGGGAACATTGTTTGTAAATCCGCCTATACCCTTACTGGCCAAAGCATCGATATTTGGAGTATTTGCTACTTCCAAAGGAGTTTTACCACCGAGCTCATCAATAGGATAATCACTAGAACCATCTGGAATAAAAATTACATATTTCATAGTATCAAGAAAAAAATAAAGAAAAGAAAATTAGTTTTTAAGTTTTAAAATACTAATTAAGTCAGTTAACATTGCAGATGCAGTTTCAAGAGAACCAGCACCTAAACCGCTTACGGAAACGTCTCCTGCCAAGTCAGTTTTAACGGTAGCCATGTTTAATGTACCGTTTACATCATAAGCACTCCCTTCTTTTACAAGACGAGGAGATACCTTCAACTGTTCAGGAGATACTTCAGCTATGAGCTTTATCAAATAGCCGTCCCTTTTAGCCAAATCAATTGCTTCTGAAGTGATGTTGGAAATACCTTCAACACTAACATCACTATAAGTCGCAGGAATTCCCAAAAGTGAATTAGCTAAAATAACAGTCTTACATGCAGCATCAATACCTTCAACATCCTGTTCAGGATTTGTCTCAGCAATTCCAAGTTCCTGGGATTCACGGAGAATATCCTTATAAGAAGATCCTTCACTTGTCATCCTTGAAAGAATATAATTGGTGGTTCCGTTTAAAATTCCAACAATTGAGAAAACTTTACAGCTTGAAAGAGTGTCCTTAACAAGGTTGATTATAGGCATTGCCCCTCCAACAGTTGCCTCATATCTGAACTGGACATCGTTTTCCTTGGCGGCTTCAATAATCTCTCCAAAGTTTAAAGCCAAATATCCCTTGTTTGAAGTTACAACATCCTTCCCTTCATCAAATGCCTTTAAGGTAAGGCTTCTTCCAGGCTCACCATCCTTGATATTGGTTGGAGTTGCTTCAAACAGGCAATCATAATCAACACTATCCAAAACGTCTAGGTTGGACTTTTCACCACCGTATTCAGGATAGTCACTTAATTTTCCGGTTTCCCTTTTGGTTTCAAGAAGCAATTGCTCATCCAAACCATCTTGACATATTGCGGAAGTGGAAGAGTCAGCAGCAGCGACAATCTTTATATCTACACCATACTCTTCTCTAATCATTTCTTTTTTAAGGGAAATGGCTTCAGCGATTCCTTGTCCAACTGCACCAAATCCCATAATTATGACTCTACAATCTTTCATAATAATCCCTAAACTTCATTAATCATTAATAATTGCTTTTCATTAGCTATTTCTTCAACTCTATCAAAAACTAGCTGTTTTTTGTCAACATCGGTTTCAATATTAAGAAGTGCAGATGATTTGTTTTCCCCGTTAAGCTGAATATCAAATCCAACCACATAAACACCATCCAATTCGTTGATCTTATCCATGGTATCTCTAATGTCACTGTCGACAATGTGTCCGATTAAAATGGTGCTTACAATCAGTTTTCTTACAATTCCATCCATTTCAAGGATAGGAATTTCAAGCTCGTTGAATTTGTCAATTACCCTATTGAGATTTTCTCTTTTTCCTTCTAAAGTTAATTGAACAGGAATTTTGCCTTTGTCATCTTTAACATCTCTTTTATGGATAACTGTAACAAGATTTGCACCTAATCCACTAATAGGTTCTAAAACTGTAACTAACTGTCCAGGAACATCAAGAACAGCTAGAACTAAATCCATTCTCATATTTAATCCCCTTTATAATAAATTTAAATCCAATCTGCCTTTTTAACAATAAGATTTCCGTCTTTATCAATACGTGCATTTCTTAAGATTTTTTCAGGATTTTTCTCATGAGCTTCATCTTTACGTGTGAGATTTAAATTATCTGTAATATACCATGTTTCCTCTAAATCTGGAATATCTGCCAATTTTTCTGAAAATTCTTCTACGATTTTTTCTGCATCTTCTTTAATTTCCATGTGATAAATCTCCTTATATTACTATAATACTAATAAATATATTTTTTTATATTAATAAATGTTAATCAAATTACCAGAGAAAAATTCTAAAAATATAATAATAATCCAAATCAAATTATCTTATATGTGCTCAATTGTAGGCCTTCAGGGAAAATTCAAAGGAAACGACTTGATAAAACTTTTAAAAGACACTAAAAATAGAGGTCCCGATTCCACTGGAATGCTTTTGGACGATGAACTTTTTTTAGATATTGACTTGGATGACTGTAATGATGGGGAATATTCTTTAGGTTTGGGCCAGAATCTGTTGAGCATTTTTAATTTAGGCGAAGCTGAAAGCAACTATCAGCCAATAACAAATGGGAAATTGACATTGGTTTTTAATGGAGAAATATATAATTTCAAGTCATTGGCGAATTTCATAAGAAAGGTACATTTGGATGAAGAAATAACTACCGACAGCTATCTGATTCTTAGAATCATCGAATATTACTACAGCAAGGAGTCCGATCTTTTGGAGTCTGTGAAAAACACTTTGAAATTGCTTGATGGGGACTATAGCTTTGCTGTGTGGGATGGTGAAAACCTGGCCATCGGCCGTGACCCACTTGGAGTTAAACCCATGTTTTATGCAATAAGTGATGAATTAAATGGATTTTCCAGTTCAAAGTATGCATTAAAACAGCTGAATTTTGAAAATATTGAAACCTTGAAACCGGGACACATATTGTACAACTGGACATCTACAGCTGCACTTGACAATATAGCTCAAAAACAAATTCCAATTATCGGAGACATTTCAAAACAGCTGGAAACAAAGCTCAAATTGGCTGTTTTAAAAAGGGTCCTTTACCTTGATGAAGTTTCAGTAATATTTTCAGGAGGGGTTGACAGTACCCTTCTGACCCTCCTATTAAAGGAAATAGCTAAAAACAAGCCATTGAAAATCAAACTTTATTCTGTAGGTGGAGAAAACTCAAAGGACGTAATAGCAAGCAAGAAGCTGGCTGAACTCCTGGACCTTCCATTGAAAATCCAACCAATTACAAAAGAAATTGTAAAGGAAAACCTGGAAACTGTCGTAAAGCTCATAGGGGAAAACAACCTTATGAAGATTGGAGTGGGAATGACCATATATCTGGCCTGCAAGATGATTCATGAAGACAGTGGAAAAGTAGCCATTTCAGGCCAGGGGGCAGATGAACTATTTGCAGGATACAATCGCTATTTAAAATCATATGAAAGCGGAAAATTAGATGAAGAATTGAGGCATGACATCGAAAACATGTATCATGTCAATCTGGAACGTGACGATGCTGTATCAATGGCAAACGGCGTCGAGCTCAGATTGCCTTTCTTGGACAAGAACCTTGTTGAATTCGCATTGAATATTCCTGTCGAATACAAAATATCCAATAAAGAGGATAAGATCCGTAAGAACATTTTAAGAGATCTTGCATCAGAGCTTGGACTTCCGGACGAATTTGCATACAGGGCCAAGAAGGCAGCCCAATACGGAACCGGAATCGATAAGATCCTTAGAAAAAAAGTTCTTAAAGAAGTTGAAATCAACAATTATCTTAAATAAATTAAAAAAAAAAAAAGCTAAATAATCAACAATAATCTTAATGAAAACTAGAAAAAAACAAACCGTAGGTGGCTTCATCATATTATTATATCTATTACCTTTTTTTATCTCCAATAATAGACAAAACCACCTATGAATTCACAGACAAATTACCATAACTATATCTATTACCTTATTTTATCTCCAATTAAAGTAATTCACCTATGCATACAACACTGACAAAGCAACTATACCTATATCTCCCTACCTACATCTCCGGCATAGAAATTCACCAATGCTGCTTCACATCTCCTACAATGTATTAAAGCATATAACAATTAACTCTAAAACTTAAAGCTAATTACTAATAGTTAGTAAGAACTAATATATAAAGGTTTCTACCACCTATGAACATGATTTAATTTTTTTTGAAAAAAATAATTAAAAAATATTAAATTAAAAAATAAATTAACAAAATTTAAAAATATTACAAAAAAATTAAACAAATTAATAATATAACGCATGATATATAACATTATATTTAAAAAATGAATAAAATAATATAAAATATTAAAATTATTAAAAAATTACATATCAATTAAATAAAAAAATCATCAATCAAATATAAATTTTTAAAAATATTGAAAATTAACAAATTAATCAAATAAAAAAATCAATGAATAAATAAGAATTGTTAAAAATATTGAAAAAAAAAGTATTAAATTCGCCTTGTGGTTTGCCGCCACCCATAATCGTTAAGACTCTGCCCAAAGCAACGGCAAACCACACTAATATTGCATCACTAAATAACTATGATTTAGTCTTGTTTGATTACATGAACTTGAATGTTATCTGGAAGGATTTCAATAACTTCAGTTAAATCTCCTTCATTGTCTGGTTCAGCAGATACTAAAGCGTCACCAACATCATCTAAAAATTTAACTTCAAGAGATCCATTTGCAATACCTTCGTTGATACAGTCTTTGTGGTCTGCGTAAAATTCTAC
Source organism: Methanobrevibacter sp. (assembly GCF_030539665.1). Lineage (NCBI taxonomy): Archaea > Methanobacteriati > Methanobacteriota > Methanobacteria > Methanobacteriales > Methanobacteriaceae > Methanobrevibacter > Methanobrevibacter sp. Next base: position 181,579 of record NZ_JAUNXR010000004.1, on the reverse strand, counting down.
AAAATCATCTTTACTATCAAATTCATAAAATCCTGGTCTTGGTTCATTATAACTCATATTTACATCTCCTACAACGTATTTTATATTTAATAATTAACTTTTCACAAAAGTTAACTAACCATAATTAGAATATGCTCATATATAAAGCTTATCATTTATACCTTGAAAATTTTTTAATGAAAATAAAATAAAGACAAAGAAAAAATAATCATGATATTAAATTAATACTAATTTGTATATCTAAAACTATAAATAATGAACAAATAACTTATTTTAATCTAAAATCTTATTACAAAAAATAAAAGCAAACATTAAAAATAGATAAATTATTTAAAAAAATATAATTTTTAATAAAAAATAACAATGTTTGAAAACTTTATAGAAAAATTGAAAAAAATAGAATAAAATTCAATGAATTATAAAAATGTCTGAAAAAAATAAAAAAATATTGAAAGACCAATAGTCATGAGCCAAATGTTCTAATAAGAACCGTTTGGAATGAAATGACTAAGCTGGTCAATTGTCACTACACCTTCAAGTTTTAAATCGTCGTCAACGACAGGCAAACAGGAAATGTCATCCTCCCTCATCTTATAAATAACATCGTCGATTGAATCCTGCTTATAACAATACTTAACTGAAGTTGTCATGATATCGTTCAAGGAATATGTGTTTGTTGCAATAGCTTTGGACAGATCCCAGCTGGTGACAATGCCTATTAATTTAGAGTCGTCGCTGACAACAGGAAGATGAGTTACCTGATTATCCAACATCAATTTTGCAGCTTCCTTAATGTCTGAAGTAGGCTTGATTGTTTGAACGTCACTTGTCATTATATCAGAGACCCTATCGTCAGACAAAAATCTAGATATTATATAGTTGAGCTGACCCCTTTCCAAAAGAAATGCATCATGCCCATAGCTTGATTTTAGCTCGGCAAAGGATACTTCAACATCATTTGCACTTAAAGCACTGACAATCTCCATCCCCTGATCAATCGGGTATAGCCAATCCGAATTAATGGATACAACAGTAACCTTTGAATCCACATCGTTCAAACCGTCAGTTAAGGAATTCTTAATGGCCAAATCAAACAAATCAACAGCCTTTGTAATGTATAGATAACTGTTTGCATCGAAACGTTTAACAAAGGTTGCTCCCTGATGATGAAGATAGCTTTCAACCTGGAAATCCATACCCAAATCATAAGTCACCTCATCCTTATCCTGAAGGTCACGTCCAAATTTAAGGTACATTGACTCTTCACTCAAATAGGTGATGTGAGCAACCATACGTGCAACTGCAAGACCCTTCTTCGGAACTTTTCCACTTTCATAATAGTACCCGTTATTCCAGTTAGGATCTGAGAATATTGATTGACGGCCGACCTCATTAAATGCGATTTGCTGAGGTGATGTCCGTGCGGTAGTGGCTATCGGCATTGCCTTCTTGACCATTTCAGGATAGGAAACCATCCACTGCAGAACCTGCATTCCACCCATGGATCCCCCGATTACTGCTTTTAGCTCTTTGATTCCAAAAGAATCAACAAGTTTCTTTTGAACCTTTACCATGTCTTTGATGGTTATTACAGGAAAATCGCGAGCATATTCCCTTCCTGTTTTAGGATTGATCGAACTTGGACCGGTAGTTCCTTTACATCCTCCCAAAACATTGGAACATATGATGAAATATCTGTTTGTGTCCAATGCCTTTCCAGGACCTATTACAATTTCCCACCATCCCGGCTTTTCATCGCCCTCATGCCATCCTGCAGCATGGGCATCGCCAGTTAACGCGTGACAGACGAAAATAGCATTGTTTTTTTCCTTATTCAATTCACCGTAAGTTTCATATGCTACAACAACGTCATCAAGAGTAGCTCCACTTTCAAGTTCAATAGTTCCATCAATATCATAATATTTGGTTTCAACAAGACCTACTGATTCCTTATTCATTGTTATCTCCCATACAATTCAATACCCAATACATCCATTGCCTTTTTAGCGGCGTCCTGTTCAGCGTCTTTTTTGCTCTTTCCCTTTCCGACGCCAAATTCCTCGCCATCGATTAAAATACGAATTATAAAAGTTTTATCATGAGGAACTCCATATTCTTCAACGACTTCATATTCTATGGCTGCTTCCTCAGCATCCCCATACTCCTTGATTGTGGACTTGTAGTCGAAAAAGAATATTTTCTGTTCGTCAATGTATTTAAAAATGATTTTTGAAATATAATCCTTTGCAAATTCTATTCCCTGATCTAAAAATATTGCTCCTAAAAATGATTCGAAAATATCTGCAGTTATTGACAGTATTTCATTGTTGGATATTCCGTTTTCCTCAGTATAGACTTTCAGATATTCATCCAATCCCAATTCATGAGAATAGTGAATCAAAGCGGTCTGGCAGACATAATTAGCTCTGAGCTTGGTTAGCTTTCCCTCTTCAAATTGAGGAAATTTATTGTAAAGATACTCGGAAACAATAAGGTTTAAAACAGAATCTCCAAGAAACTCCAACCTTTCATAATTATAGTCAACATCATGCTCTATGCCATATGAGCCATGAGTGAAGGCAATGTCATAAAGCTCGGTGTTGTTAGGAACAATGTCAAATTTTTCAAATAAATTCATAATTATAACCATTTATATAGTATATGTTATATTTATGAATTATTTTTATATAAATTTAATTACGCTTGTTTATTTTTCATATGTGGCCGGAGAGGACATTTATGAATTCCTGTGGCAGGAAAAAATAAATCAGGCAGCCGAATATTATAATGATAATAATTGCATAAGCTACCAGACCTTCAATTCCCCTGTTGTCAAAAGGCAAAAACCTGTTGACCTTGTCTGGAAATATGACCAGGAAATAACAGAACACGGTTACTGAGCAAATCATGAATCGGTTGAAAAGGGAATGGACAAACAGCAAAGATGAAAATCCAACAAGACAAATCGCCAGGCTGAGTAAATAAAATATTGTAGGATCATAGCCGCTTTCAACCATATTATAAGTCCCCCATGCACCAGGTACAAAATGAATGCCGTCATCCAATTTGCTGCTGTCATTGAAACAATCCCTTCTCAATCCCACCCCAAGGGCAGGAAATGCAGATATTATGGAAATTGCTGCGGATAGCCATAGCGGCAAGTGAGTAAAGAGTGCCAAAAACAAAAACAGCGCTATTGAAAATGTAACCAGCGACAGTATCAAGAGTGAAATAAACTGATAGTTGATTATTGACAAAAATGATTTGAAATACTGTTCAGGCAACCCCAGTTTCAGACGATCATTCAATTCCTCCAAATAATATAATGTGAAAAAGGGACCGCTCATTGCCACCAGATATATGAAAATCGCCTTTACGGCCAAAATCCTATTGTTTTTAAAACCCAACAGAAGCATCATGGATATTAATGCTATGCTTAATACAATTATTGAACCCATTCTTGATTTATAACTCATAATAATCACGTGAAAAATGAAATGATTGAATTGTTAATTCAATCTTTTAATAGTTTACCTGAATTTTCGTCCTCTTGAAGATATGAATTCCAGAATGCTTGGAGGAGCATATGACTTTAAAAAGATTATAAAGAAAACTGCAATTATTCCCAAATAAAGATAGCATCCATAGTCGCTCCTATTCTCAAAGGGCAGGTACTTATTATATTTATCCGGGAACAGCAACCATGAATAGCAGAAGGTGGTTGCTATAAACAATATTGCTCCATTCATAATGGAATTTGAAAAATATGCTGAAATATATCCAAACCAGCAAACAAAGGCTGAAACAGCAAAGTAATAATTAGGAGAATAACCTATGCCATAACCATCATCCCCATAAAATCTGCTGTCGTCATTGAATGTCCTATGTCTCAATCCCATTCCTACAAAAGGAATTGCCCCTACAATGCATATGACTGCTGAAGTGGTAATTGAATATCCTTCAACAAAATTTCCCATAATAACTAAAAGTATGAAAAGCGCAATAAAAACTGTAACGAAAGAAAAATTCATTATTGCATTTAATTGGTAATATGAACCGAAACTAAATTTGAAATTGAATGTTTCATATGCCTCCTTAGGAATGTTCAAATCAAACCTGTCATTCAATTCATCCAAATAATAGGATACAAAAATAAGTCCACTAAATGCCACCAATGCAAGCAGAATGAAAAGGGGTGCCATGGATTTAAATAATCCAATAATCATCAAGCTTACAAAAATTATCAGAAATAAAGATAGTAAAAGTATTCGTTTTTTATAAGATAATGTCATTATAACACCTCATGGAGTTGGAAGTGGAAGTGTAGAAAAGGCGATTACATATTCTGTACCTGTAGTGACCATTGCGTCTTCCAATTTTTTCCAAGTAAATCCTTCATCAAAATCCTCAGCTAATAAATTAAATCCAAAGCCAGTTGCCCCAATTACTACTCCAACAATTTGCATTATAAAATAAATTAAATTATCAATGTTTTAATTATCAATATTGAATTTCAAGATAAAATTTGCATTATTTGAAATTTTTTCTAACAAAACATACACTTAACAACCAAATGAATAAATTAATGAAATAAAACAACTATTTAAATTATCACATTAACAAATTTACTTAATAAATTTTAAAATATTATTGATTAAGAATTTGTAAATAATATCTAATAAATTTTTTTAATGAATATCAAAGAAAAAACACTGAAAGAAACAAAATATGAATTTCTAAAACAACAATATAAATTTTTCAAGTTATGAGAATACTCAAAAAATCCATCAAATAAAATAAGCAGTAATTAAAATTAATAAAAAAAGATAAAATAAAAAATTAAAGTAATTATTTTTTAATTACTTCAATAGTTTCGATAATTTCTCTTGGCACTTCAGCAAGTACTAAGTCGCCTTTACTAAAGATTAATACTTGATCATCGGTTGCGAAAACAGAGAATACGAAAGGTACGGTAATTCCATTTACTTTAATGTCGTATGCATTTTCACCATCGTTTTCGAACAAGTATTTGTGTTCTTGCCAATCGAGGCCGCTTTCGTCACAATCAAAGTCTGCTTTTAAAATATCAATAATTTCTTCTATTTGCATATTAATCATCTCCTAATTGATTACATAATAGTATTTTAATCAAGTATATAAATGTTTCTAATTGTACCCCATAATTAATCAAGTTTTAGCCAAAATTTAACAAATACCGATGTGCAAAAAAATGCAAATTCGATATGGGAGTTTCTAAATAGAGAAAAGAAAAAATGAAGAGCTTAAAAATAAATAGCTTGGATAATTCAACATAACAAGGAATATCCTGAATGAAATAATACCTATCAAATGCTCTCGCAACTACTTTATAAAAAAAATAATCCAAATAATAAAAAAGTGATTAAAATGCTAGTCAATTGGAGCGATGAAATAAAGAAAATAGATCCTGACATAAAGTTCAGGGCCAACGGCGGATGGCTGAAAACTGTAGATGAATTGGACAAAAGCGTTAAAAACGGATATTCCCTTGTAGGCGATTTCGTAAAGGCAGGAGACTTTGAAGAAGAATATGATGAAGGCCTATACCTAGACTGCAATAAGGAAGATAAAAAAACAGTGGATTACAGACTATTCCGTTTTAAGGACAATAAAATTAGATTACTTGATATGGTAATTGACGGAAAACAGAATTGGGCAACAGATCTCTGGGATGCTGTTGAAGACGAATTATAATTTTTTTTTAAAAAAATAAGTTTTGAGAGATTACTAAAAAAGAGTAATCTCCTAAACAAAGATTGATTATACTAATCTTTGTCTAGTAGTTGGTTTTTTATTTTGCCAGCTGTATCTTCTGAGTTTTTTGGATTTACCAAATCCACAAGAAGCACATACTTTTTTACGTAAGTGGTAAGTGTTTCTACCACATCTTCTGCATCTTATATGGGTCTTTTTATTCTTTTTACCCATTGATGGAGTTCCCTTTGACATTGATACACCTCCTTTAATTAATTGCAAAAATAAAATATGCTTTAAAGTTGATTTAAAACATATATAAAATCATAATAGTATTTATGGTGAAATATAAACAATGTTGTCTCCTCTAATAAGAACGACACCAAGTCTTCTAGTAACTTCTCCATCTTGTAATTCTTCTGCATCGTTAAGAACTAAATTCATGTGTAAGTCAAAACTCTTAAGTATTCCTCTAAATTCACGATCTCCTTTGAGTTTTATTAAAACTGGAGAGTTGACAGCTTTGCCTAATGCATCAAGTGGTCTTTGAACATTTTGTCCGCTCACAATATCACCTATTACTATTTATTTAAATCAAATTTTTAAAATAAACTATAAAGAATTGAATCCCATATAGCCAAAATATTAGAAGTGAACTAATTAGATTAATGAATAAACCTAATTAAAACTAATATTAAATTATATGGATAAACTAATATATAAATGTAATTGATTTTTTGGATATAAGATTAAAAAATTGATTTTATCAAAATAAAACAAACAAAATTAAGAGTAAAACCAAAAACCTCTTTATATTATTAATTAAAATCTAATACCATAATAAATTTAACTATAATAAAATAATATATCTTAATAAAATAACATTAGAAAAGGGATGAAAATGAAAGTAAAAAAAAGAAATTTCTTGAAGAAAAAGAAAATAAAAGAAATTAAAAACGAACTTGGAGAATACAGCACAATTCTTGAAAACAAAAAGAATGTGGAAATTCTAGAAGCAGACCCTTACTCATTCATATTGGTTGACAATGAACCTAACCTAATCATTATTGATGGAGAATACTTCCCAACACTTAAAGCAGCCCTCGCTAATGAATTTGATGCTAAAACCGTGGAAGTGGACAAGGGAGCCATCAGATTCGTAACAAATGGCGCAGATGTTATGAGTCCTGGAATTGTAGCTGCAAGTGATGATATCGAAGAGGGAGATATTGTCCTCATTATTGATGAAACCCACAAGAAACCATTAGCTATTGGAATAAGTTTAATCACCGGTCCAGAAATGGTTGAAAACGATTCCGGAAAGGCAATTGAAACAAAACATTATGTTGGAGATGCAATCTGGAACTTTGAATTGTGAGGCTTTAAAATGGTTGAATTAAGACTCTCAGCAGGAAACATACACAATCCAGACATTCATAAAATCGGAATCATTGCCCTTGGATCACATTTGGAAAACCATGGGCCTGCACTTCCAATTGACACTGACGCAAAAATAGCTGCATACATAGCTCTTGAAGCTTCCTTAAAATGCGGTGCTAAATTTTTAGGAATTATATATCCAGCACATGAACTGGATGAGATAAATCACGGAAAGCACGTATCACTGGAAGAGCTAAGGGACAATATCATTTCCACGCTAAACAGTGCAAAGGAATATTTGGGAATTGAGAAGGCGATTATCGTAAATGCCCATGGAGGAAACATTCCAATAACAACAGAATTGGCCACCATTGAAGACGAAACCGGACTGATTATAATTCTCAACAACAAGATGATTGACTCAGAAGGACCTCATGGAGGCAGCGGAGAGCTATCAATGGCAAAGGTTTTGGGAATAATAAACGAGAATGAAGTTGAAAACCAAACCAACTTGGAGAAATATGAAGAGGTTGGCCTATATGGTTTTAATGAAGCTCGTAAAAATGACCCTAACATTGAAGCAGGTGCAATGGATGTAAAAGAAAATGGGGTTTATGTTGATGAAGTATACGGAAAACAACTCTTAGAATTAGCAATCAACTCAGTAATCTTCGACACCGAAAAGTTATTGGATTTTTAAAAAAAAGTAAAAAAAAAGATAATGTTTAATAAGTTACATTTGTCTGTGGATCAGGGTTTACAGGCTCCACCTGAGGAGTGTCCCCACCCGGGTTATCATAACTATTGTCTGAAACATAAACATCCTCAGATTTAACATTATCTGAACTTGAAGTTTCAACATTAATGTAAGAGTCATTAGTGTCGTTTAAATCAGTTGTATTGTTAACCAAATCATCATTATCAAAAACATTTAATGAATAAGTTCCAACCATTGATGCAACCACATTAGCTAAGCAAAAAGCGATAATGGCTACTATAAAAATAACAAAAACGGTTGCTGATTTTTTTGACAAGATATCACCTGAAATTTTTTTAATTAAATATAGGTGAAAATTTTATATAAACATTATTATTAAACTAGTGAAAATCATGAAAACAATAGCTAAAGAAAGTCAAAGCGAAATCAAAATAAAAAAATCGCAGTTTATCTGCAGACTATTCCCAACAAACACCAAGGCCGAGAGCAAGGAAATAATCCAAAAGATATCTGAAATTTATTCCGATGCCACCCACAATTGCACCGCCTACATAACAATAGATGGGGAAGGTTATGACGACAACGGGGAACCTAGCGGAACAGCCGGAAAGCCCATGCTCAATGCATTGAGAAAAAATGACCTCCACAACATCACAGCTATTGTAACTCGTTATTTTGGAGGAATAAAACTAGGTGCCGGAGGTCTTGTAAGGGCATATGGGAAATCTGTTTTGGAAGCCATCAACAACAGTGAAATCGTTGAAATCGAATTGTATGACATATATACAATTAATTTTGAATATGCTGACATGAAAATTGTGGAAAAAGAAATCAGGGAAAACGGGTTATTTGTAATAAATAAAGAATTTAAAGAAAAAGTCAGCTATGAAGTGATAAGTGCCAAAAATATAGATATTAAAAATCTTTTTAAAAAGTTTTCATCAAAAATAAATGTCAAATACAAAAACAGAGAACCTTTAAAGAAAATTGAGAATTAATCTCTCATTTTTCTGAAAAACGGTTTTGTCGCTCCACAGGTTGGACATTTGAAGGAATCGGGTAAATCTTCAAAGGCAGTTCCAATTTTAAATCCAGGAGCTCCTTCTTCCGGGTCATATACATACCCGCACTTTTTACATCTCCATTTCTGCATATAATCACCTGAAAATTTAAAAAAAAAGAAAAGAGTTTAAAAAACTATTTATTGTTCTTCAAATTGTTCTTTTCCTACACCGCATAATGGGCAAACCCAATCATCTGGTAAGTCTTCAAAAGAAGTTCCAGCTTCAATTCCAGCGTTTGCATCTCCATTTGCAGGGTCGTATACATATCCACATACTTTACAAATATAAGTTGCCATTATTTAATCTCCTATAAATTTATTCAATTTCGACAAACATACTTTTAGCTGCACCACAAATAGGGCATTTGTATGAGTCTGGAAGATCTTCAAATTTGGTACCTGCTTCGATTCCTCTGTCAGGCTCACCTTCTTCTTCATCATACACATATCCACAAATTTTACATTTCCATTTCATTTGAATATCTCCTATATAATTGATTATTATAAAATATTATTTAATCATATATAAACTTTTAGGACATTATCAAACAAATTAGCTAAATCATGTTTGGAACTCTAAGATGATCAGGCAATGGCTTGATTTTTGCAGGAGTTCCGATAGCTAAATAAAATGGAGGTACGCTGTGTATCACAATAGCCCCTGCAGCTACAATAGCTCCCTCACAAACCTCAACGTTTGATAAAAAAGTAGTATTTCCACCTATTGAAGCTCCCCTTCTTATTTTAGGGCCCTGCAATTCATAATTTACACGTACAGGATATTTGTCATTGGTAAAACAAGCACAAGGACCAATAAAAACATTGTCTTCTATGATGGTGTTTGTAGGAATGTAAACGTTTGACTGGATACTTACGTTGTCTCCTATTACAACATCACCTTCAATCACGGTGTTTGTTCCGATAAGGACATCATCTCCAATGTTTGTATTTTCCCTGATTACAACATTATGGCCGGTTTTAAAGTTATTTCCAATTACAACATCATTGTAAATAATGGAATTTGAACGAATGATGTGGTTATTGCCTATAATCGGCGGTCTGGAACCTTCCCTATAGTTCACTCCAAACTTTATGTTTTCAGATGGAGGAAACCTTGGAATGCTATAATTTCTAGTTTCGTTATTACTTCCAACCTTTCCTAAAAACTTAACCATACTCATCCACCATAATGATTAATATTATAAATTCACTATGTATTATTATATAAAATTAGTTAACTATATATTTTGCTATTCTTACAAAAATGGTGAAAAAGTGTATTCCAAAGAAACCCTTTTAGACGATATAAACAAAATCAGAGAACAAATAGGCCATGAACCAAATGATATCCACATAAAGGACATTCACTTTGATGAAAAGAAAAATGAACTGTGGATCATTACAGAGGACCGTCCCGACAAATCCTCGATCATTGGAAAAGGGGGTTGGGTAGTTGGAAAATTGAGGGAAAAGACTGGCCTGAACAAGATACATGTTGAGAGTTATGGCGATTTCCTTTTAAAGCAGTACAAATTGGAGCTGTCATACAGGACATTGCAGAATTTTGACAACAATTCCGTTGGAATAGAGTCATTGGAATCCCTAGTAAGTGAAAAACTTGAAAAGTTATACCAATTTGATTTGAATAGCTATATGTTAGAACATGAAATAAATGAAAGTGAAACACATGATGCAGTAGTTGCATTATCTGGTGGAGTAGACAGTAGTTTTTCACTAATTCTTGCAAAAAAATTAGGCTTCAATCCAATTTCCATAACTGTAAATCCCGGAACAATAATACTTCCAAATCAATTTAAAAAAAACATCAACAATCTAGTGAAACAATTGAATGTCCCTCACCACTACATCAAAACAGACTATTCCGATGTAATAAAGGAATCGTTAAGTGGAAACATCCATCCCTGCGGAAGATGTTCAAAAAATACAGAGAGGGAAGTAAACAAGTTTGCAATTGAAAACAAAATACCAATCGTAATATTTGGAGATATGCTGTCAACAGGAACACAATGCCTGACAAAACAGGAAGGAAACATCACAAGACTCAACCTCCCTGCAAGCTTGGCAGCAGGAAAACAAGAAATAAAAACAATAACTCGAGAATACAATGTTCAGGAATTTGAAGGCTTTGGATGTCCATTGCTTTACGAAACACATAAAAAATACCCATACCACAAGAAATATTCCATCCAAAGAATATTGAGGGAAACACGTTCAGCGGCACTGGAACCCGGAGAGGCATTAGATTTAATATGGAGTTTCTACAAAACCAAATAAAAAAAAATAGGTGATAGGTATGTTATTTAAAATTTGTCCAAGATGCGGATCAACAAAAGTAAAATGGATAATACCCCAAAACTGGTCAATGTGGAAATGCTACACCTGCGGATATATAGGGCCAATCATTGAAGGAAATGCCGAAATGGCAGAAGAAATACATGAAAGTTATGTTGAAGAATTAAAAAAAGAAAAAAGTGAAAAAGAAGATTAAATTCCTCTTTTCTCATATTCCTCGTTTAAAAAATCAGAAATATTAGTCATGGCTAACTTAACCATTTCAGGAGAAGGACCTCCTGGAACTTTTCTCATTTTAACGTTTTCCAAAGGATTAAGAGCCTTTTGAATCAAATCATCGTCAAGCTCGAGCTTTTCAAAGCCCAATTCAACAGCTACATCATCAACATATTGGGAAGTAATATCCTCTTCAGCCAAATTCTGCTCTGTAGCCTCATTAACGATCCTACCAACAATCTGATGTGCAGTTCTGAAAGGAATGCCTCTTTCGCGAACCATGATATCAGCCAAGTCTGTAGCAGTAGCAAAGTTTTTACCAGCCAATTCCAAACATCTTTCCTCATTGAATTCAACTGACAGCAACATTTTAGTTACAATGCTTAATGTGGACTCTGCCACATCACAGGCATTCCACAAATGAGGAGTTATTTCTTGCAAATCCTTATTGTAAGTATATGGAATCGCTTTTAAAATGCTTAAAATAGTCATTAACTCTCCTGTAACAACAGTGGATTTTCCACGTGCAAGCTCTGCAATATCAGGATTTTTCTTTTGAGGCATGATTGAAGAAGTAGAGGAGTATTCATCTGCAATTTCAACAATGCCGAATTCATAAGTGCTCCATAAAATAAGCTCTTCGCAAATTTTAGCTAAAGTAGTGCATAAACAAGACAAGTCAAAAACTGTTTCTGCAATGAAATCCCTTGCTGAAACACCATCCATAGAGTTTTCAAGATAGCTGTCAAAACCAAGCAATTTGGTGGTTAATTCCCTATCAATAGGAAAACTGGTAGTGGTCATGGCTGCAGAACCCAAAGGATTAAGATTTACCCTTTTATAGGTGTCATCCAAACGTTCATAATCCCTTTTAAGAGCCTGAACATGAGCCATCAAATGATGTGCAACGGTAATAGGCTGTGCATGCTGAAGGTGTGTATAACCAATGAAAACGGTTTCCAAATGGTCTTTGGCAAATTCAACTATTCCTTCAATGAAATTTAGGATTCCTACCTGAATGCTTCTAATTCTTTCACGTAAAACAAGTCTCAAATCAGTTGCAACCTGATCGTTTCTTGATTTTGCAGTATGCATGAATCCTGCTTCAGGACCTACAATATCAATGACATATTTTTCAATAGCCATATGTACGTCTTCAACTGAATGATCCAAAACTAATGCATCCAAACCTTCTTCTTTCAACTTGTCTAATGCTTCCAATATCTTATCAGCAGTTTCTTCATCAATGATTTTTTGATGCTTGAGCATTGAAGTGTGAGCAAAATTAGTTTTAATATCAGCTTCAAAAATAATTTTATCAAATTCTAAAGATGAATTATATTCAGCAGCCTCATCAGTCATTTCAGTTTTAAGCCTTCCATCTCTTATAGCCACAATAATCACCTTTTAAAAAAAAAATAGTGTAAAAAAAGATTAAATCTAATCTTTTTTAATTTCAGTGTAACCACATTTACCACATGCGTATCTATCACCATGATCAGCCATAAATACACCATCGGAACAACGTGGACAAATAGGATTTTTTCTTTCTAATTTATCTCCATCAACTTTGTAAAGACTGGATACTTTCATATTATAACCCTCCATCTATTCTTCATCTTCTTCAGCAGGTTCTTCAACTTCAGTATTTTTAGCAATAACTGCTTCAGTTTCAATGTATTTTAAATCTTCAGGAGTTGCGTAGATTTTTGCATAACCTAATGCTTTAGGTTCACCATAGTGAGGTTGGATGTTATCTACAACAATTAAATCTTTTTTGGTATTTAATAAAGCAACTAATTTAGATTTAACATCTAAAAGTTTTGGAGTTGCTTCTCCTTCATATTCTACATAAAACTTTACTTCATTTCTGTTAAAGAGTTTGTTTTCTTTTTCTTCAATAATAGTAATTTCCATAGTTAAACCTCTATTCTTTTATAAAACCGTTTAAAAGCTCTTGAGCTTTTGTCTTTAAATTAGAAACATTTAAAAGTACTAACCCCTCATTTGGTTGTCCATATAAAACAATGGTATCTTCAGGAGCTATTAGAATACAAGGAAGAACTGCAAGATCTTCTTCCCCATCTACAACAATTACCTGATTATCACCCTTATCAGCCAATTCTATAGATTTTTCTATGGTTTCCCATAGATTCTCAGTAATAGTACCTGCAGGATTTTTAGCCTTTAAAATATTGTCCAATTTTGATAAATCATGAGCATGACTCTTTCTTTGAATTAAATTGTCAATAATTCCCACATCTGGTAGAATATTATGTTCAATAAGATTATTAAAAGTTTCATCTCCAGCTGAAATCAAAAATTTCGCTGATGTAATAATATCCAAGGCATCCTCGAAATTAGGATACAAATCACCTAATGGCTTTTTAAGCTCAGATATTACATCTTTATTTAAATCTGGATCTAAACGGAACAAAATAAAACCTTCTATCTTACGATTAAACAGTATTCACCAGCAAGTTCAATATTTAATTCTTTAGCTAAATCAGATTCTTCAGGATCAGTTATAATTAAAAGACCACTCCAATTGTCAGAAGTGGGATTACCGCAAACATCACAAACGTCTTTGGTTGTTAATCTTTTACATTGTGTACAAGCCTTCATTTTTTACCCTTCTTACTTTTTTCTTTAGCCTGTTCAATCCATTCAAACCTACCTAAACCGTTTTGTCTCATGGTGAGACCAATCTTAGTATTTTTGGTTGAATTATCTTTAAGACTGATAGCTACAATTCTGGATCTTACTAAATCTCCTGCACCAAGAGTTTTGTTAGATTCGCTTGCAATAAGAGTTTCTCCTCTTGAATCATAGTTAATATAATCATCAGTAACTTGAGAAACATGAACTAAACCATCCATAGGTCCAATTCTTACAAAAGCACCGAATTCAGCTATTTCGATAACTTCACCATCAATTACTTCTTGTTGTTCAGGTTTAAAGAAAACTGCATTAAACACAACTTTATGGTATGAAGCTCCATCACCCATAATAAGCTTACCTTCACCTATTTCTTCAATTTCATTTACACAAATAAGCAAACCTAATTTTTTATCTAAGCGACCATCATAAGTGTCGTTTAAAGTTTGGAGAGCTACTTCTTCAAGAGGATCATCAAATCTATAAGGTGGAATTCTTACAGTATCCTCAATTTTTGTCATGTAATACAAGATTATCCCTCTTAATCATATTTTTTAATAAATAAATCTAAAGATTCGATTATTTCTTTTTTAGCGGCTTCAGCATCTTGCCAACCTAAAGTTTTAACATCTTTACCTTCAAGATGTTTATAAACGCTAAAAAAATGTTCAATTTCTTTTAAAAGATGTTTTGGAACATCACTAATGTCATTAACTTCATCATAACGCGGATCATTAACAGGAACAGCTAGGATTTTATAATCGTTATCTCCACCATCAATCATCCCCATAACACCAATAGGCCTTACATCAACAAGACATCCAGAAAATGTAGGTTGCTCTATAAGCACAAGCACATCCATAGGATCTCCATCATGGTATAGAGACCTTGGAATGAAACCATAGTCAGCTGGATAAAAAACCGGTGAATATAAAACTCTATCTAATATGAAAGCTTCTTTGTCCTTATCATATTCATATTTGTTTCTAGAACCCTTTGGCACTTCAATTACTGCAGTAACGATGTCTGGAACATCAGGGCCTGCATCAATTTCATTCCATAGATTCATTTAATCACCAATTTCTATAAATATAATCAATTATTTTACAATGTTTTACCATCAATAGCAATATATTTTTTCTGTCTTAAATAAACTACTGATATACCATCTTTTTTTGCACGTTTTTTCAATTCAATATCATTTGTGGCGAGCACATCTGATATTCTTAATAAAGCATCATCAACGGTTTCATTCTCCAGCAATGAAATATCCTTTATTTCAACAGGAGAACTTTTAGCTAATTTGAGAGCCATACCAGCATTTAATCTTGTTTTTCCTTTGCTGTTATGCTTGAGTCCATACAACTCATCGATAACAAAGCTAGGGGCTATTAATTTATAGGAAGGTAATTTTTTCTCTAGTTCGTCAATCACATCAACATTGAATTGAAATGGAACCATGAAAAAATTGGTATCGATAAAAATCTCTTTAGAGTCCATAAAGTACTCCTCAAATCCTATTCGATAATACCGTATCCAATTAATCTCCAACGAGCTCCAACCCTACGACTTAAAGCAACCCTATCTCCTTTACTTGCACAAACAGGCAATTTAAGGTTTACGGTTACGATATTGTTTTTGGTTGAAGTTACAACACCGATTGTAGTTGTTGTACCACAGTTAATCATTAAAGGTTCTTTAAGTTTAATAGGAGCTACTTCACGTTCTTCCTTAGTACCTACCACTCTATCAAGTAAGTTAACCTTCATTTCGAAGCTGTACAATACATCAGGCAATGTATCTACTTCACCAGCTACGGAACCGGACAATGAATCAGCTTTTGTTAAAGATGGATCCAATTTGGTTGCAACACCGATAAGTCCTCCAGGACCTACTTCGTCAACATTTTCACCATTAGCTTCAAGACCGATAATTTCAGATTTCAAGTTAATCCATTTGTTATCGTTACTGATTCCAGGCCTTACTTCAATAGTATCTCCAACTTTTAAAGTACCTTGAACCAAAGTTCCTCCAATAACTCCTCCTTTAAGTTTGTCTGCATTTGATCCTGGTTTGTTAATATCAAATGATCTAGCAACATGCATTAAAGCACTAACATCCTTATTCCTTTCAGGAGCTTTAATTAAATTAATCATTGCTTCGATTAATATATCAATATTTGCACCTTGTTGAGCAGATACTGGTATAATAGGAGCATCTTCTGCACAAGTACCTTTAACAAATTCTTTAATTTCATTATAACTTTCAATAGCTCTTTCCTTAGAAACTATATCGATTTTATTTTGAACTACAATAACATCCTTAACACCAATAACGTCAAGAGCCATCAAATGTTCTTTAGTTTGTGGTTGTGGACATTCCTCGTTTGCAGCTATAACCAAAACTGCACCATCCATTATTGCAGCACCAGATAACATAGTTGCCATAAGAGTTTCGTGTCCTGGAGCGTCTACAAATGATACTTTTTTAACCAATTCGGTTTCAGTTCCACAGTTTTCACAAGTCTCAGAAGTAGTATAGCATTCAGGTTCATCACAGTTAGGACATTTTCTAAATTCAATATCCGCATAACCTAAACGTATTGAAATACCTCTTTTTGTTTCTTCACTGTGAGTATCAGTCCATATTCCAGATAACGCCTTAGTAAGAGTTGTCTTACCGTGATCTACATGACCAACTAAACCTATGTTTACATCTGACTGTACATTCACAGATACCACCTTTTTAAAAATTTAAATTCAACATTAAAAATAAATGAGAAAAAATAGGGAATCTATTCTTCCTCTTCATCATTAGAACCGAGAATTTCAGCAATAGGTTTGCTTCCAGCTGAAGTAACTACAGTATTAACTTGTACAATATCATCAGCTATAGTATTTCCTCTTACTGTTTTTCTTCTTTTAACACCAGCTTTTTTAGGATTGTAACCGACACCACTGCTTAATAAGCTTCTTATTCTTCTGGTACCTGGTACATCTTTTTTCATTGTGAACCCGTTTTTGTCACTACCGCCAGTAACTTTTAAAGTGTATCCATCTAATCCGACTACTTTACCATCAAATTCATCGCCAATGACTAAACCGTTAATTTCTACACCATCTTCGATTTCGATTTGATGACTTTCGCCCTTATCAGATACAACAACTTTGTATACCATGCTTTTTCCTCCATTAATTTTTTCACTAAAATTTTATTATTCGAAAAGACCAAAGCTTCCCCAATCAGGCTCTGTTTTCCTTTTAATTTCTAAAAATTCATATAATGTTTCATATTCGTCTTCAGTTAACTTGTCTTTGAATTCCCTTTCAATGAACTTATAATGCTTTTCAGGAATATCAATATATAATTCATCTCCCTCTTCAAAGTGTTTTCCAACAATGGCATCTTTGATTGCCATAGCTACCCTTTGTCCTCTGGATATATCAGGCAAAGTCTCTCCTTTATCCTCCATACTGGCAATGGTACCTACAGTTTCACCGTTTTTGTTAATGACCTTTTGACCTTGTTTAACGGTTCCACTCAATACTTCAATACCTAAAATAGCAGGTTTGCTTTGACGGAAAACTAATTTTGGAAGTGACATGAATTTTGCAGGCTTGATAATTGCATTGTAGAAAGATTTTTTCTTAGCTTCTTCTTTTTGTTTAATCCATTCTTCATAATCTTCAATAATTTGATAGATTACGTCTCCTGAGAATAATTTAACATCGGAATTGTTTAAATCCTCTACAGAATTAGGATGGACGCCTACGTTAAATGCAATGATAGCACCATAAGCTTCATTTTCACTAAGAGCAATTGAAGAATTAATAATATCTCTACGATTAACATCTCCAATATCTGCAGATCTTATTGGAATATCCATCTCTTTAAGTAATTTTACAATAGCTTCAAGAGAACCTAAAGTATCAGCTTTAACTAAAATTCCCTCATCTTCAGTGTCAATGGTGATGTCTTCAATCTCTTTTAAAATTTCGCTTTCAACATCACAATCATCACTTAAAACTCTAAGAGGAGAACCAGATACAACATTATCTAAGTTAGGAGCTGCTATTTTAATACCCGCTGCAGCTACAACCTCATCCACTTTTTTGAATTTTCTTTTAGAATCTCTCATTTCCTCTAAAGGCAATGGCCTTAAAATAGATCTTGTCTTAGTAGTTAAGACTTCATCGTTGGAAAGCATTAAAGCTATTTCATCGTTGGTTTTTAAAATACCATCATAGATAATAGCATCAACAGTCATTCCAAGACCTGTTTCTTCCTTAACTTCTAAAACTGTTCCTTTAGCAGGAGCATCCTCATGAATCTCAAGTTGTTGAGTTAAATATTCCTGAGCAAGTCCCAAAAGCATAGCTAGAACTTCAATGACTCCCTCACCAGTTCTTGCACTGATTGGAATAATGGAAATTTGAGAAGCGAAATTGCTAACCCTGTCAAAACGTTCTGACTGGAATCCTTCTTTATGAAGAAGTCCTACAATCTCATAGACTTTTGTATCTAAATCTTGCTGGACGCTTGGAGCTTGTTGTGCAAATGTTTCTTTAAATGATGCTCCTTCATGAGTTTCCCATCCAAAGAGCATGTCAATTTTATTTGCAACAACAATAAAAGGAGTTTTATATAATTTAAGAATATTCAAAGCTTCAAATGTTTGTGGTTTGAAACCATCGTTAATATCTACAATTAAAACTGCCAAATCAGCTAATGCCCCACCACGTTTTCTTAAACTGGTAAAAGCGGCATGTCCTGGAGTATCAATAAAGAATAATCCAGGAATCAAATCTTTAATAGCTAATTTTGATATGAAATTACCACAGATATCTTCAATAGTATCATTAGGAATCTCTGTAGCCCCAATATGCTGAGTAATACCTCCCGCTTCCTTTGCAGCAATAGTACTACCTCTAATATAATCTAACAATGTAGTTTTACCATGGTCTACATGACCTAATACTGATACGATTGGTGACCTGATTTTCATGTTATCCTTAATAATAAAATTTTAAATTAAATAATTTATTCGTAAATCCAAATATTATCAACTATTGAGTAATCGCAAATTTCATCTTCGTTAAAGAAAAGATTAATTTCTCTTTCAGCAGAGTCTGGAGAATCAGAAGCATGAATAATATTTCTTCCAGTATCCATAGCGAAATCTCCTCTAATAGTACCGAGATCTGCTTCTAAAGGATTAGTTGCACCAACCATTTTTCTGATTGTTGAAATAGCATCTTCACCTTTGATTACCATAGCTAATGATGGAGATGAAGTAATATAAGTAACTAAATCTTCAAAGAATGGTTTATCAGCGTGTTCTCCATAATGAGTTTTTGCTAACTCTTCATCAATTTGCATTAATTTAACAGCAATGATTTGAAGACCTTTTTCTTCAAAACGAGATAATATTTTACCCATAAGACGTCTTGAAACTGCGTCTGGTTTCATCATTACAAAACTTTTTTGAATCATTCTTTAACCCATTTAACTTTTCTTGGAACTCTTCCGAGTTTGATCATGTTTTTTTCACATTTACTGCTGCAAAAGAAATAAATAGAACCATCTCTTTTTACATACATTTTTCCAGTTCCGTCTTCGATTTCTTTATTACAGAATGAACAAGTTCTCATGTTCTTACACCTTCTTATAAGGATTAAGGAGTTTTAATTTCCTTAGCTTCTCTGATTGTATCAAGTAACATTAAAATGTCGCCTTCTCTTACAGGACCCATAATGTTTCTTGTTAAAATTCTTCCCTTATCTCTTCCATCGAGGATTCTGCATTTGATTTGCATTACCTCTCCAGTCATACCAGTTCTTTTTAAAACTTCAATGACTTCTGCTGGAGTACCTTCTTCCATTTAAATCACCCATTTGATTAGACAAATGTCTTAAGACATCTAATCTTTAAGTTCAGCGACTTTTTCTACAATTTCTTCAACTGCGCCTTTAGCGTCCCCAGCATCTACAATACATGCAGAAGCAGTACCAACAGTTAAACCTGCAGCTCCACCAACTTGTTCTTTGGTAGGTAAGTATACGTAAGGAATTTCTTTTTCATCAGCGAGAATAGGAATGTGTGCAACGATTTCTTCAGGTTGTACGTCTTCTGCGATAACAACGAGTTCTGCATCTCCTCTTTCGATGAGTTTGGTTACTTCGTTAGTTCCTTTTGCTACTTTTCCAGTGTTTGCTGCAGTTTCTAAAGCTTCTTCGACTTCGTTAACTAATTCTTCAGGTGTCTCAAATTTTACATAAATTGCTGCCATAATATATACCTCCTTTTTCATCTGGCATTGCCATCCATCGGCAGATATTATAATCCATTTTGAATCATAATATTTTGTAATTTTCTAGTTATTTTAACTATTAAATTACAGAATAATTATTCAATTTTTGAATAATATACTAATTCTTGAATATAATCATATATCACTAAATATAATCTCATTTTAAAAAAATAAGAGAGATTAAACTTTCAATACAAATACTTCTGAATTTTTATATATTTTTCAGCAAAGCTAAAAATAAAAATTTAGTAATTAATGAAATAATTCTAGAGAACTAGACAGTTATAAGTATAACATTAATACTTTATAAATGTTACTCTTAAAAAATTCTTTTTTTAAAAAAATAAGTCTTAAAAATTCTACAAAAATAAAACGGTTGATAAAATGATTTAAAAAAGTAAAACTAAAATGTTTTACTAATATATTAAATCACAAGAAAAAATGCTTAAGCTTTAG
Organism: Methanobrevibacter sp.; assembly: GCF_030539665.1. NCBI lineage: Archaea > Methanobacteriati > Methanobacteriota > Methanobacteria > Methanobacteriales > Methanobacteriaceae > Methanobrevibacter > Methanobrevibacter sp. The sequence continues at coordinate 160,732 of NZ_JAUNXR010000004.1, read as the reverse complement.
TTGCTAATCTTACATCTTCAGCTTTTACGGTTTTACGACCAGCATGACGTGCAAAACCTACTGCTTTTTTAGATACTTCATTTCCGTAGTCTTCTATTGCTTCGGTTAATGCAATTTTTGCGTCATCACTTACTCTTACTGCACCGGCATTTTTTAATATTCTTCCTACTGGAGCGATTGGTAATTCCATAATTGACACCTCTTTATAATTAATTTTTGTAATTAATAATGTTTATTTTATTATATATAAATATATTGGTTAATTTTTCCTTAATTTCAAAAAATCAAATGAATAAGAATTATAATTGAATACAATTGAAGAATTTAAAAAATATAACAATTCTAAAAAAAATAAATGATGGTTTTTAAAAAATAAAGAAAATATAATAAAGAAAAAAAGAATAGGGGCCTATTCTTTATTTGTTAAAAGATTTTTCAATGCATCAATGTCAGCACTTACCTCAACAGGTTTGGTACAAGCATCGATTGCAGTGTTCGGATCCTTCAACAAATGACCTGTTACTACACAAGCAACCCTTTCTCCTTTGTCAATTACTCCTTCCTCTCTAAGTTTTCTTAAACCTGCAATTGAAGCTGCAGAAGCCGGTTCAACACCAATACCTTCCTTTCTAGCCAAATATTTTTGTGCATCAAGGATTTCCTCATCGGTTACGGTTTCAGAATAACCATTTGAATCGTAAATCGCATTCATAGCCTTAATATAACTTACAGGAGCACCTATACGAATTGCAGTTGCAATAGTTTCAGGATCATCCACCGGAACAACATCCTTAGTTCCTTTTCTAAACGCATTGGTAATTGGACATGCCCCTTCAGCCTGAATACCAGTCATCATAGGTTTAGAATCTACAAAGCCCAAGTCATAGAATTCTGAAACACCTTTCCAGATAGCTGAAATGTTTCCTGCATTACCTACAGGCAAAATAATCCTATCTGGAGATTCCCATCCAAGATCCTGAAGGATTTCATAACCTATTGTTTTTTGACCTTCCAATCTGTATGGATTGATTGAATTTAACAGATAAAGATATTTGTCTAATGCTAAAGCAGTCATTGCTTCCAACGCTTCATCAAAATTACCATCGATTGAAATAACTTCCGCTCCATGGAACATAGCTTGTGCTAATTTTCCTAAAGCAACCTTACCTGACGGTAAAAATACAATACAACGAAGACCTGCACGTGCTGCATAAGCTGAAAGTGATGCTGAAGTATTTCCGGTTGAAGCACAACCTACTGTGTCCACACCTAATTCAACAGCTTTTGTAACCCCTACGGTCATACCACGATCTTTAAAACTTCCGGTTGGGTTGGAACCTTCCACCTTAACATACAAGTCTACGCCAAGTTCCTCACCGATCTTATCACATTTACAGAATGGGGTTCCACCTTCACCAAGAGTTACGATATGATCGCTGTTAACAGGAATTAACTCTTTATATTTCCACAATGTATCTTTTCTACATTCAAATATGCTTTTATCTATATCAACATCCAAACTTGCAAGTTCAAGAACAGAACCACATTTCTTACAAGTATAAATTACTTCATCATCGTCGTACTCTTCACCACATACAACACATCTTATCATAAAAATCACTTAAATTTACTTTATTAAATTAAAAATATAAAAAATTTACTTTAAACCAAAGAAATTTATCAAAAAGAAAGCTAAATTTCTTGTAACATAAACCTCGATAACACCTGCAATTGCCATAAGGACTATTGAAATTGCAAGCAATATCAAAGAATGTTTTAAGTATTTGCTATTATTAATCAAACTATTGCAAAGCTTATTTATTATTGAATCGTTGACTACAAACTCCTCCTTTTCGGATTGGCAATTTTTCAAAGTGAAAACCCTGATTAGATATTTCAGCAATATCAAACCTGAAGCATTAGCTATAACGATTGAAGGAAGTTCAAATATTCCATGAGGGACTATCAACAGAATTGTAGGAACTAGATTCCCTGCATTTGCTATGAAATATCCCAAAAACAAACCATTGTAGGCAAGAACAACACAGGAAAAACAGAATATTATCCCAAAGACAAACAACCTTAATATTATTAAAAGATTGTTTAGAAAAATGGTCTGGAACGTTATCTGAATTGAGCCGTTCTTAACACCTTCGCTAAGCTGTTGTACAGCAGGACTTAAATAGCTGGAAAGAAGGGAATGGAAGAAATAACCTGCAAATAAGGTTATTAGAAATATGAGTGCAGATATCAGAATTATATATCTATTGTCTGCAAACGCCTCCCTTACGTCATGTTTGATGTTCATCTAAATCAAAGTTTCTGCTATTTCACGAGCCTCTTCCTGTTTATCTGACAAATCATCAAACATTTTAGCCATCAATTCGCTTGCATGAGCTTTACAGTCACCGCAACGCAATGTTCCATCCAAACATTCCTGTCTGATTTTCTCAAGCTCTGCGTCATCGTCTATCAAATGATATACCAACATTTCATAAACAACACATTTGTCAACTTCCCCACCAAGTTCTTGCTGCTCTTTTAAACTTTCTCTTCCACCTGTTTTAGCAGTCTTAACCTTTTTGGCGGCAGTTTCAGAATCCTCGTTAAGATAAATTGCAGTGGAAGGCTTGCTGCTGGACATTTTGTCACCACTTAAACCTGTAAGGAAACGGTGGTATGTAGAAGCCGGAGCTATAAATCCTAACTCTTCGGAAAGTTTATGTGCAATGTCTCTTGTCAATCTAATGTGAGGGTCCTGGTCTATTCCAACAGGAACCACTACCTTTTTAGGGCCTCCAAATTCTTCAATCTGAGGAAGTAAAATGTCGGCTACCTGCAAAAGTGGAGCCTGAACATGAGCAATGTTTGTAGAAGGGGTAAAACCATAAATAGCCTTGAGTTCATTGAAATTGGTTTTTCTGGAAGCCTTAAAGGCAAGACGATGCAAATCCTCGTTTTGAGATTGCAAATATATGTTTACATTATCTTTTTCTAAGTCCAAGCCCAAAGCAATGTAATTTGTCAAATATTCATTAATGGTTATTTCCCTCGCCTTTTCAAAACTCATGTCTCTTGCTGCATATGCTTCCATGTCTGCAATCGGCAAAGACAACATCGCTCCCTTATCCTGATACCATTTCAATTGATCAACGACCATCTTATGACCAATATGCATTTGCCCACTTGGCATCATACCAGTAACAACTGCAAATTCTTCATTGCCATTAATCTTTTTGTTAATTATATCAAAGTCTCTATGTCCAAAAATTACTCCTCTTTTCATTAGTCTTCCGGGATTTTCAATATCGCCAATCATGTCTGAAATCACTTGAATTCCAAATTGATTAACTAACTTGTCATAATCCACACTAAATGATGCCCATGGATCAATCAAATTACTCACCTTATTTCTACTCAATCAATTAAATTAAAAATTAACTAAATTAAACATTATAGTTTAATAAAGTTATATAAAAATATTAAAGATAATTATAAGATTACGGCCTTGTCCATTCCACATTGTAATAGGTAATATCAAAATCCTCATCAACGATTGCCAATAACAATTTTTTATTGACACCGTGTGCAATACGAACATAGCTTGCAAAATCTAATGCATTAATATCATAATTTTCAAAAATAACCTTTACCAAATAATCTGAGTGACCTTTGCCTGGAGACCTTCCACGGTCATACAAACGAAACTCAGAGCCATACTTAAATCCTGTTTTGATAACATAACCTCTGTCCTTCAAATCCCTATATACTATATATTTGCTGTACAAGTCTTTGGATTTAAGCAAATCAATAAAATATGCAACATCAAGCTTTTCATCATCCTTAAAAATGTTCAATCTATTCTTTTCCAATAAATAGCAACCTTCAATCAAAGAAAGTTGTAAAGTATCAGCCTCTATTTTACCAAAAAGGCTCTTTTCATGCAAAGCTATTGGTTTTTTACTACCCTCTTCAATCTTAATAGAAATAATGTCATTAGATAAATTTCCACGCATTAAAACACCGTAAAAATATTTAATAATATTATGATTATGTTTTAATTTATATATAAACATTAGTCAAAAAAAAAATTAGATTTTAATAAAAATATTGTTTAAAAAGTCCTTAGAAGGACTTATTGAAGTCCCATCGTCAAGTAAAGTGATAATATTATCCTTTTTATTAAAATCAATTTCAGTTCCAATATCAATCCCAACGCTTTTGATTTCATCAATCAAATCCTCATTCCCACGTATGAAATGAACTATTCCATCAGCATTGGAATTAACTTCAGACAAAGATAAAAGATTATTATCCCTAATAACAACATTATCAAAATCTTTTTCAGAAATGCAATCATTACAATTGCCAAACATAAAGTTACATGCAGGAATTATTTTTTCATCAGGACATAAATCAGGTTGGTTTAACATGAAACACAATGCCCTTTCAGCCTCATCGGATAAACTGTGTTCCATTTCACAAGCCTGTTCATGGACATTTTCATCCTTGATCTTAAGGATATCTGTTAAAAACTTTTCAAGAATCCTATGTTTTCTTGTAATCTTTTGAGCTATTTTCATCCCAGCATCTGTTAAAGAAGCTCCCTTATATGGAACATACTCAATATAGTCTAATTTTTCCAATTTTTTGAGCATCTGTGTTACACTACCTGGAGCTATATTTAATTCTTTAGATAGTGTAGTTGTTGAAACTTGTTCTTTATTGCTTCCATTACGATAAAGAACTTCTAAATATTCTTCGATATTCTGACTAATATTATCACTTGACATCTTACCACCAAATCAATATAATATTGCCTTTAGGCATATAAATATTTTTGGCTAACCTAAATTTCATAATAAAGTAAGAATTCTGAAAAAATAAGCAAAAAATAAAAAAAAAAGAAGTAAGAAAAAAATTAATTTTTCTTAGAATGGTAAAACGTCATAGTATCCGAAATGAGTGTAACTACTGGTTCTCCAGTTGTTAATGACCCCAAGTGAATTTCTTGTACTTGTAGGATCAGCGTTAACCCATTTACCATCAATTTGGAATTGAACCCATACATGTCCAGTGTATAAACCTGAACTGAATGAACATTTACCATGTTCAAATCTGACAGTTAAACCAACAGATCTTGCCATTGCCACTAATAATTGTGATTGATCACAACAGTTACCACCTTTGGATACTAAAGTTCCTTCAGCACCTTTTCTGGTGTTTTCATAATATTCATAAGTAATGTAATCCCTTACATAGTTGAATAACGCAGTAGCTTTAGCAGTGGTTGAAGTTAAACCTTTAGTCAATGATTCTGCCAATGCAGATATGGTTGAGGAACTGCTTCCTCCCCATTTAATAGCTACAGTGGACGGCATTACCTTATTGTTATTTGAATAAAATGCCATGATTCTGGAGAACGCATCAACCAATTCATCGTAACATATTTTTCCAACATCAGAACTAGCATAATTAGGAGCTTGTCCATATTCTAAAATGAATTTGGCAACTCTGTTTGCTAAATCTGTATATTGGGTTTTGTTTAAGGTTGATGAGATGGTATCTCCATTTGGATTTTCAGCATCATTAACATCTTTAATTTCAATGTCGCTAAAGTTAGAGTTAGCGGTATTTGCAATAGCTTTTGAAACTAAATATAAATATTGTGCTGTGGATAATTTATTTCCACCTACATTAACTGTCAAAGGCATTTCACCATTTGCTTCTAAATAACCTTTTACACGAATAGCTGCATCTAAAATATCATTAAATGTAACTACATTACCTGGACCTGCCGGATCTGCAGGAACACTATCACTAAGCTTTGTTAAATAAACATTAGAAGATGCAATCTTATTTTTACCAGTAACTCCACAGTAATCGGAATCACATTGAGCACAGGTAATTTCACCTTCAGGAGTGCCTTTTGGATTGTTTAATAAAGTTGCATAATAACCACATTTTGGACAGTAACTCAACCAAGTAGTTTCATAATTGATATATTTGTAGTTTTTGGTTGAAACTGAAGGTTTCATTACAACAGTCATTGAATAGTCGTCCACAATGTTGGTGACATAAACATAAGCAGGCAAAGCTTTATTTGTTGCAGTAAAGCTTACAATTCTTGCAAATGAATATACCAATGCAGAATACTTGATTTTACCTATGGAAGTAGACATGAAACTTGGTGCTTTTTCATATTGATTGACATAGTCAACAATATCTTTTGCAGTGGTGACGAAATCAGCTTTCATGAATTTCTTACGCATCCCATCACCAGTTGAAGTATCAGGATTGCCTACTTTAACTACAGTAAATTGATTCTGACTATTATAATTTGCAGTGTACTGTGCCATCAAGTATAATAACTGTGGAACGGTACATACTTTATTTCCAATATTTATTGATTCCGGCAAAACACCTTTAGATTCTATATAGCTTTTCAAAGATGCTGCACCTTGTTCTATTTCAGCTTTGGTGAATGTAGTTCCAACTGGAACATCAGGAACTGGAGCTTTGTTTGCAGATTTGAAATCTGCAAAGTTTGTAACTCCCCATCTGAATACGATAGCACCTTGAGCTCCACCGTTAAGCGCAGCACTAGCATCACCAGTGATTTCTGAAGCTGACAATGGAACCACATTACTATCGGATTTGTATCCTTGTAATCCTGACCAGATTTGAGCTCCTTGTGAATTTTCAACAAACCATTTGGTTGTGCTGGTAATCCAAGCAGTAGATGCTCCATAATTACCTTTATAGATCATAGGAATGATAACATCGAGATGTTTTCCCATAAAGGCAATGTCCTGACCATAGTAATATGCATTAGCTGATTTTTCAGGCATTACAGCTGCAGACATTATAACATTTGGATTGACTGTACGAACAGCATTACAACACATTTGTACAAATTCGTTGATTGCTGAGACCCCATTGGTATATTTGTATGCATTTCCAGGGAATCTAATATAATCAAGATGAATACCACTTACACCAGATACGCCTGCATAATATTTAGCTTCATTGATTTTTTGATTGAAATATGCATAATTTGGTGTACCGTCAGATAAAAGTGGTGATATAAATGCACCGTCATAGAATGTTTCCATCCATATATGTACTTTAATTCCATGTGAATTAGCTTTTTTAATCCATTCACTTACCTTTTTTTCTCCGTGAACGGTAAATGCGTAGGAATTAAGGAATATTTGAGTAGTTCCTTGACTTGAAAGACTTGCTAAATCAGCTTTCTCCATATCTGCTCCAAATAACCAGTATCCGAATCCGTAGGAAGAACCTGCAGGAATTACACGAATGTCCTGTGATCCTTGTACTGGAGCGTGTTTGGAATTTCCTTCGAACTTGTATCCGATTGTGTATTCTCCATTGTTTAAGTTGATAGGCAATGAAGCGATACCGTCAGCATCTGTATACATAGTATAGGTTTTGGTGAATGACTTGCAAGAGACGGTAATCAAAATAGGCATGTTGGTCAAAGGATTGTTGTTTGAATCGGTTAACATGACCTCAAATGATTTGGTTCCCTTAACATATTCAGCACCACCCAAATACTCGAGATTGCTTGAATCGATGTTTTTTACTTCAAGTACAAAGGTTTTGGAAGATCCTTCAAATTTGGAATTTCCTGCAAATGTACAAATCATGTTGTATTGACCAGGTAACAAATTAATCGGTAAACTTGCCCAACCCCCAGCGTTTGTAATGACATTGTAGTTTGCCCCATTGACTGATATTACGATGTTCTCATTTGCCAATGGAATGTCATCCACTGAAAGTTTGACGTAAAATTTCTCATTGTTGTCTCTAATTACTGAAGTTGTGTTTGTTGATAAAGCAGTCTTGTTAGATGAAATAACCATCAATTCAGTACTGCCCTTTGCGTTTGAATAGCCAGTTTCATTAACTGCATAGGATATTATTACTATACCTGGATTTTCGTTAATGACTATGCTAGCTATACCTTCATCATTTGTTTTTGAATTGTAATTTACACCATTAAGTGTAAAGTATAAATTAACATCTGATACAGGAGTACCTTCCATATCCTTAACTAGGACATTGAAAGAAGATCCTTTTTGGATGAGTGTTTCATCAACATCGAAAGTTACTTGCTTACCATTTAATACATTAATAACGCTGTTTGCTGATGATGCCTTATACGCACCGGTGGCAGCAAAGCTGTAAGTAACTTTATAGTTTCCTGCACTAACAGTAGGAGTGAAAATTGCAACACCATCACTATTGGTAGTAGCAGTATATTTTGCATTATTTATAACCAAAGTAATTGCCATATTAGGTACTGTATAACCTAATTCATTGAATAAAGTGGCATTAACAGTATTGCCAGCATTTTCAACAATTGTGCTATCAGTTACCTTAATACTGGTTTTTACCCCAGTTAATACTTTAACGGTATTAGTATAAGTAACACCATCAAGTAGATTACGTGTAGATATACTATATGTTCCAGGACTAAGGTTAATAGGTAAAGTAGCTATACCATTTGCATCAGTAGTCATAGTATAAGTCTTACCTTTAATGGTGAAACTTACCTTACTTCCTACAGATGGACTACCATCATCTTTTACAACAATTGCATTGAAGTGATGATTGTCTAAATATACTTTAGTCAAATCACCAGTAGACATGGTAGGTAATACTTTAACTATATCAGACCTTGAAGTCTTATCAACTAGGTTCTGAGCTACAATGGTATAAGATCCTGGACTAAGGTTAATAGGTAAACATGCTACACCTGACTCATCAGTAGTGAAAGTATAAGTCTTACCTTTTACAGTAATAGCAACTTTAGCATTTGCTAAAGGAGCACTATTAACTCCACCAACCAATGTAACATAATATTGAGTTCCATTTTTATAATACTTAGTAAGATCTCCACCAATCACGTTAGGCATGACATTAACTTTTGCTTCGCTTACTGCAGAATCATAAATTTCATTACCTTTGTAGGTTGCAGTAATGGCATATTGCCCTTGAAGCAAATTAATTGGCAATTTAACATTACCTAAATCATTAGTGGTTTTTGTATAAAATATGCCATTAGGGAACTTTTCACCTTTTATACATATGACAATATCCTGATTTTCAATTGGATTACCCTCACTATCAGTTAAAATAGCCTCAAAATCTGTTCCATTTTTATAATATTTATCTAAATCTGGAGCAGAAAGGGTTACGGTCCTATTTCTCTCTTGAGAACTGGAACTTTTTGCATTGTCATTTGCATTTAAAGCAACATCCCCATTATTTTCGTTGTTAACATCTGAAGTATCTGATACACTAACTAAATCTATAGCATTTGTATCATGTGAAATAAATTCTGTAGAATTTAAATCATTATTATCCATTGCACTAACTGCGGAAAATGAACATAACATTATTCCAACTATTAATAAAATGAATAAAAAACGTTTCTTCAAAACTATTTGCCTCCTATACTTAAATTTTAACAACTATGAATATCATTAAAAATATTCATACAATATTAATTTGGGTGATGTTATTATATAAATGTATTTATTTATAGCATCGATTGTGTGGTCTTTAAAAAAGAAACACGAATAGTATTGCGGATAAAAATAAATATAAAAGATTGTTTTTGAGTATAATAAAAAAATAAGTAAATTAACATCAGTATAAAAGAAATTAAATAATAAAAACAATTATTTTATAAAACTCAACAATAAATCATTATATAAGCTAAAAACCAATAATGACAATGATTATAAAGAAAAATCCATACATTAGTTCTAATAAAAATAAAAATAACAATATATCAATTAGTATTGAAGTAAAAAACTAATTTTAATTAAAATAACATAAATTTACAAAAACAATTGAATAAGTCAAAAACATAAAAAAGAAAGATGTAAAAAAATGAATTTTTACATAATGTTTAAATTTTAAAACAATGTTCCAAAGTTAGGAGAATATGACTTCCCCCATTTATAAATAGATATGCCTGAAGCACCTGCACTGATAACTATTCTACAGTCACTGTAAAGTTCTGACAATGGTATCGGAATTTGAAGCGCATCTGCCCTATATCCTAATAAAGATGCCCAAATAGGAACACTACTATGATCATGAGCCCATTTTGCATAATTATAAATTATGGCGTTTTTATTTCCTACAAAGCTTGACTTATAAATTAAAGGAATAACAACATCAACATATTTTGAAATTGTAGGAACATCCTGACCAAAGTAGTATGCAGTTTTTTCTGCTCTAGCGATGCAAGCAAATGATAGTATCAAATCAGGATTATAGCTACGTACAATATTGGAATAATCCTTTACCAAATTATTGATAAGTGAAGTAGCTATGGAATATTTGTAAGCATTGCTTGGGAATCTTACAAAATCAAGAGAAATACCATCCACATCCAAAGTTGAATAATATTTGGCTTCTGCAAGAGCCTGATTAATGATGGTATAATCAGGTTGTCCATTTGACAAAACAGGAGAATAGTTAGGTCCTGAACTTTGATAGATTGAAACCCAAAGGTGCACGTAAATGCCATAGGAATTAACGGTTTTTACCCAATCCATAAATTTCTGCTCACCATATGTGACAATATTATAGGAATGGATGAACAAATCGGTAGTTCCCAATTTTTTAAGGTTTGCAAAATTCATGTTAGCTGAAATGGAAATCACATAATAACTATTCCTATTATATAATTTAGTTCCAATCTTAACTGATTTAGATCCTGAAGTTCCAGAGAACTGAGAATTGCCCCCATAACTATAACTGAAGGTATAGGTACCTTGATTTAAGTTAATAGGCAGTGTAGCTATCCCATTCTCGTCTGTAATTTTATTATAACTAACAGGTAAGCCGGATCCTTTAATTGTAAATTTAACAGTTTCACCAGCAATAGGAAGTCCATTTGATCCTGTTAATTTTACAGTACATCCCTTATTTTTATTTTCCTTATACAATGTTGTGCTTCCAAGGTATTCAAACTTGGTTTCCATTTTGTTCAATACGTTAATTGAAATTGTTTTTGAAACACCCTGTATTTTTGAATTACCATCATATGTACAAATAACATCATATTTTCCAGGATTCAAATTGATTTCCAAACTAGCTATACCGTCCTTATCAGTAACTACATCATAATCCTTATTATTTATTTTAAGAATTACATGCTGGTTTGAAAATGGAATGTCTCCAATTAAAAGATTAACTTGCAATTTTTGACCTTTTCCATAATTTACAATATTGCTATTGAATTTGACCTTATCTGAATCTATTATTTTTACATAGCTAGATTGTTTAACAAAACTGTATCCATTTTCATTTACTGTGTATGTAACAAGAACATTGGATGGAATGAGATTCATCTTCAATTTTGCTACTCCATCATCATCAGTCAACACATTATAGTTATTGCCTTTCACAGTGAAGAATCCGCTAAGGTTAGCTAAAGGTTTTCCATTTGTATCCTTAACTGTAACTTCAAAGTTATCTCCTTGATGTAAAATATCATCTTTAACTTCTATTTGAACTAATTTTCCATTTAATATGCTGATTTTAGAGTCTTTATAAGCTCCAAACATATAATTGTCACCTAAAAAGACATAAGTCACATCATAGTTTCCAACGCCAACATCTGGATTGAAACTAGCAATACCTTGCTTGTTTGTGTAAGAAGTATAAGATTTTCCATCGATTACCATAATCACCGGAACTTTAGCTATCTCATGTTTCAAATTGTTGGTTAAACGTACTTGGAATGTATTACCTGAATTTTCTTTGATATTTGTAGTAACATCATATATATTGGTCCTAACATTTCCAGTAACTTTGATAGAATTTGAACATGATTCACCAGTTTTCATATAAACTGTTTTGACAGTGTATGAACCTGGATAAAGGTTGATTTCCAACTTAGCTACACCATTTGCATCTGTTGTTATATAATAATTCTTTGACGAGATGGTACATTTAAGTTGAGCACCTTGCAATGGTTTTCCTGTATCATCAACTACAGTTACAACATATGGTTTTTGATAATCCAAATATAGCTTATCCACATTAGAACCAGATACACTAGGCAATACTTGAACTGTAGTGGTTATATAAGTCTTATCTGCCATATTGGTTGCTTTTATGGTATATGTACCTTTACCAAAAGTACCGAGATTAAGTTTGGCTAATCCATTACTATCCGAAGTACTTGTATATGTTTTCCCATTAACAACAAATTGCACTTTAGCATTTGCCAATGTTTTGCCGTTGAATGCATACAACTTTACTGTGTATGGATTGCCGCTCTTATAGTATTTAGTACCTGAAACACATTCAATATTCGGTAAAACTACAATCTTGTTTGAAACTGAAGTTTTGTCCGCTACGTTTTGAGCAGTGATAGTATATGTTCCCTGACTAAGGCCAATTCCTAATGTAGCCACTCCGTTACTATTGGTAGTTTGAGTGTATGTCTTTCCTTTAACTGTAATTGCAACTTTGGAATTAGCTAATGGACTGCCATCTCCTCTTATTAATTTAACTGTATATCCTGTACCGTTGTTATAGCGTTTAGTAACATCTCCACCAATAATAGTAGGCAAAACAGTTATAGTATCCTGTCTGGAAGTCTTGTCTGCCAAATTGGTTGTTGTTATTGTATAAGTACCTGGTGAAAGGTTAATTACTAACTTAGCCTTTCCCTGACTATCACTAGTCCAGGAATAAGTCTTTCCAGCAATATTATATGAAAGCTTGCTGAAACTTAAAGGAGTGCCATCGTTCTTTACCAATGTAACATAATACTGGACATTTTTGTAATATCCCTTAACGTCCCCGCCAACAACAGTAGGCAAAACAGTTATTGTATCTTCCCTATATGTTTTATCTGCCATGTTTTGAGCCTTGACAGTATATTGGCCTTGACTAAGTCCAATCGGCAAGGTAGCTACCCCATCACTATTGGTGGTTCTGGAATATGTCTTGCCCTTAACAGTAATATCAACCCTGGAATTGGCCAATGGAGTGCCGTCCGGATTAACCAACTTGACTGAATATCCTGAACCGTTGTTATAATACTTGGTAAGATCGCCACCAACAACAGTAGGCAAAACCACTACATTTGAATCGACTGTAAATAATGAATCGCCAAAATATGAAACGGAAATTAAATAACTGCCCGGACTTAAGTTAATAGGCAATGTAGCAACCCCGTTTTCATTAGTGACTTTTACATAGCTTACGCCTTTGACTGTGAAAGTTAAACTTTGATTTGAAAGCGGATTACCATTTTTGTCGTTTAATGTTGCATCACAGTGTGTGTCGTTTTTATAATATTTCACAATATCCGGAGCCACAAGTGATACACATCCATCATTAGCATTAATTACACTAATATCATCAGAATTTGAAGCTATAATAACATCATCATCCGTTAGAACATTATTTGAATTAATATCTGCATTATCCATTGCATTAATGGCTGAAATTGAACTAAAAATAAGTCCCACCATCAATAGAATGAATAAAAATTGTTTTTTCAAAAATATCTTCTCCACAATAAAAATTTATAGAACATATGAATAAAAAAAAAATATTCACACCTTATAATTATGTTAATACGTACTTAAATAATTAATCTATATACGATTAGTGAAAAATTTTTAAAAAAAGAAAAAAGGTAAGAAAAAATATTCTTACCATATCAATGATTAATAAAGCTCATTGAAGTTAGGGTGAGGTGTTGCACCCCATCTAAATATTTGAATTCCATCAATGTGTTGTTTTAAGGTAATTTTAATATCCCTGTTAATCTCTGAAAGAGAAATCGGTTCTTGAATAGCATCGGCCTTATAACCCAATAAAGCAACCCATAGTGGAGTTCCTTCAGCATTATTATAACACCATTTGGCTAAATTTGAAATCCATAATACCTTTTCTGTAAATGCTGATTTGTAAATCAATGGAACTATGACATCAACACACTTTGCTATAGCGTGAATATCCTGAGCATGATCATATACTGTATTCCTTTCCCTAGGAATGATAGTAGACAGCATTAGTAAATCAGGATTTGCACTGCGTACTGTGTCTGCATAATCCTTTACAACATTACTAATGATGCTGGCAGAATCCTGATAGTAGTGAGCAGTTCCAGGGAACCTGATGAAATCTATAAGAATTCCACTTAATCCCGGAAGGGTTGCATAATATTTGGCCTCATTAAGTCTCTGATTTACAATCTCACGATTTTGAGTACCATCCTCATTAATTGGTGGAATAAATTGTACATTGTTATGGAATATAGGCACCCATAAATATACATTGATACCATATGAATTAGCATTTCTAATCCATTTCAAAACATTTTCCTCACCATATTGTATTATGTTCTTGCAATGAACAAACACATCAGTAGTTCCCTGTTTTGCAAGAGCCTTGAAATCAGCATCCTCGTCTCTCCATATAAACATGTACCCATTTCTTTTATAAAATTTTGATTCCACAGAGAATTTTTGAGATCCTGAACTGCCTAACAATTGACCATTTCCTTCAAACTTATAGAAAATTTCATAGTTGCCTTTGCTTAAATGAATAGGTAATGAAGCAATCCCATTTTCATCTGTTGTTCCATAGTAACTTATGCTTTTTAATTTAAAGCTAATATTTTGATTCCCGATTGGAATGTTATTGGAACCGACTAATCTAACAGAAAAATTGCCTCCATCCTCTACTGAAAATTGTTTTTCACCAACATATCTTAATGATGTGTCCATTGAATCCAATACAATTATATAAAATGTGGTTTTTACAGCATCCAATATTGAATTTCCATCATAAGTGCAAGTTATATCATATGTTCCTGGTTCCTCATCGATTACAAAAGAAACAATTCCTTTTTCATTGCTGACAAGATCATAATTTTTATTATTGACTGAAATTGATACTTCTTGATTTGCCAAATAAACATTATCCACTAAAAGCTTAGCGCTGAATTTCTGACCTTTAATATAACAGTTGGCATCATTTTCAAATTTAACATTAGGATTATCGGATACGACAGTTACGTTAACCAAACCTGTTACAGGACTATACCCCTGCTCAGCAACAGCATATGAAACAGGAACAACCCCTTGATTTAAATTAATAGGTAAACTAGCAATACCTTCTTCATTAGAAATAACCGTATAATTTTTATTCAATACATTAAATGATATGTGGACATTTGGCAAAATATTGCCATCAACATCATTTACAATAACATCCAATGATTCCCCCCTAACAACAATAGGAGTTGAAACCTCCAAAGTTGTTGTTTTTCCTTTTAAAACTGTTATGTTGGAATAAATAGATGTTTCCCCATTGTAGTTATTTCCTAAGTAAATATATAAAGCACTATAATTACCCGCATTTAATCTAGGATTGAAAGTAACAACACCCTTATTGTCAGATACGGCATTATAAGATTTCCCATCCACGACCAAAACAACATTCCTGTTAGGGAGTTTGTTTCCCAAAACATTAGATAAAACTATTTTAAGGGAATTGCCTGAATTGTCATCAATAACCGTATTTAAAACTGAGATATTTGAATCAGGTCTTGATAAAATTTTCAAATTGTTATTGCATGATTGACCATTGTCCAAATTTGTTGTTTTTATTTTATAAGTTCCAGGATTAAATGAAATATACAATGAAGCGATACCTTCAGAATTAGTAATTCTGTTATAATCCTTGTTTGCTACTGTAAAACGAACTTTAGCACCAGAAACAGGATTGCCTTCGCTATCAATGATTTTAGCCTCAAAATTCTTGTCATCACCATATCCTTTAACAAGATCTGCAGTTACAATATTTGGAATAACATAAATTGTATCTTGACGGAATGTATTGTCAGCTAAATTTTTAGAGATGATGGAATAAGTGCCAATATTTAAATTAATCGGCAGACTTGCAATACCATCAGAATCACTTAACAAAGTATAAGTTTTACTTTTGACAGTGAAAGCCACCTTAGAATTAACCAAAGGATTACCTTTGCTGTCAATAACCTTAACAGAATAAGGAGTACCATTCTTATAGTACTTGACCAGATTTCCACCAATGACATTAGGAATTACGGTTATACTGTCCTTGCGATAAGTGTTATCTGCCAAATTTTTAGCAACAATTTCATAATTCCCAACCGCAAGATTGATAGGCAATGTGGCAATACCATCAGAATCACTTAACAAAGTATAAGTTTTACTTTTGATAGTGAAAGCCACCTTAGAATTAACCAAAGGATTACCTTTGCTGTCAATAACCTTAACAGAATAAGGAGTACCATTCTTATAGTACTTGACCAGATCTTCTCCTATAACTGTAGGTAAAACTATAATTTTAGAATTAATAACTGCAGAATTATAGTTTTCAGTTCCATTATATAATGCAGTTATTGAATATGTTCCCTGAACCAAATTAATAGGCAGTGAAGCTATTCCACCATTATTAGTAATTTTTACGTAACTAACGCCCTTTACAGTGAAAATTACTGGTTGTTTTGAAATAGGATTGCCCTTATAATCTGTTAAAATCGCATCAAAGCTTGTACCATTTTTATAATATTTCTCAATACTTGGAGCCACAAAATTCACAGGTTTGACCGTTAAAAAATCATATTGATCATCTGAGTCACCCACATTAGAATCAGAAGTCAAATTATGATTTTGAATCTCATAACTCGAATTTACATCATGCTCCATAGCACTAACTGCTGAAACAGAACAAAAAATAACCAGAACAATTAGCGGGAGCAACAACCATTTACTTTTCAAAATATCTCTCCAAAAATAATTAGAAATTAATAACTTAATATTAATACAATAATATATTTATACATATCATGTATATATAAATATCTAATAATCATTTAAAGCGTTAAAATAAGAAAAGAAATACTATAAAAAGAAACAATAAATAAAAAAAAAAGAAAAAAAAGTAAGAAAAAATATTCTTACATCATTGGAGGCATTCCACCCATTCCAGGAGCTGGAGGCATTGGTGGCATGCCACTGTTATCATTTCCTGATTCGTCAGGACCAGTTGAATTTAATCCGTTTTTAGCTGCAATCATATCATCAATACGTAAAATCATTTCAGCAGCTTCTGTGGATGCTTGAAGAGCTTGTATTTTAACTTTTAAAGGTTCCAATACTCCTTCCTCTTTCATATCAACTATTTTTCCTGTGAATACATTGATTCCCATTGCTGGAGATTCTTCATGAGCAGCTTTTAAGTCTGCAATAAGATTGATTGTGTCTAAACCTGCATTTTCAATCAAGGTTCTTGGAATGATTTCCAAAGCTTCGGCATAAGCCAAAATAGCTAATTGTTCCCTTCCCATTACAGAATCACCGTAATCTCTTAATTGTTTTACAAGTTCGATTTCAGTAGCTCCTCCACCAATAAGAACTTTTCCGTCTTCAATAGTAGCTGCAACTACACCTAAAGCATCATCTAATGCCCTGCTGATTTGTTCAGTTACATAACGAGTACTTCCCCTCAATACGATTGAAGTAGCCTTTGGATTTCCACATTCTTCAATGAAAGTCAATTCATGATCAAAGATCTTTTCAACATAAATATGGCCTGCAGAACCTAAAACTTCAGGAGTTAAGTCTTCAATATCAGTTACGATTTTTGCTCCAGTAGCCTTGTTAAGTCTTTCCATATCGGATTTTTTAACACGTTTGTAAGCTACAATTCCAGCTTTATTTAAATAATGTTCTGCCATGTCGTCAATTCCTTTTTGACAGAATAAGACATTAGCACCGGATTCAACAACCTTATCCACTAAATCCTTAATCATTTCTTCCTCATTATTTAAGAAAGCCTCAAATTGATCAGGACTGGTTATGTCTATTTTAGCATCGGTTGTGATTTCTTTTAATTGAATAGGATATTTGATAAGTGCAACTTTAGCATCCTTAATATCTCTGGACATGTTTTTAGAAACAGGAGTTTTATCCATTATGATTCCTTCAGCTAAGAATGAATCTTCTACAGAATCTCCAGATATCCTTTGGATGTTGATGCTGTCCTTATCCACTTTTCCATCTTCCTCTATTCTTAAAGCAGCATCTACAACTAAGTCAGCCAAGTGTTCCTTAGCAAAATCAGAACCTTTACCGGTCATAGCAGTCATAGCTACCTTTTTAAGAGTGTCCTTGTCTCTTGCGTCAACAGAAATGTTATTTAAAATTTCAAGTGCTTTTGCTGAAGCATTTCTAAATCCTCTAACGACAACAGAAGTAGCTATTCCATCCTCTAATAAGTTTTGAGCTTTTTGTAATAATTCTCCTGCAATTACAACAACAGAAGTAGTTCCATCTCCAACAATATCTTCTTGCTTTTTAGCAATTTCTACAAGCATTCTAGCTGCAGGTTGTGCAATATCCATTTCTCTTAAAATGGTTGCACCATCATTAGTTACTGTAACGTCCCCCATAGAGTCAACTAACATTTTGTCCATTCCTTTTGGACCGAGGGTTGTTCTTACAATATTTTCTAAAATTTTAGCAGCAGTAATATTCATTCTTAAAGCATCCCTACCAGAATACCTTTCAGTACTTTGTGGTAAAATGAATATTGGTTGATTTGCCATTATATCACCTTAAATTAATTAAATTATTCAACAATAATAAATGAGTTTAAGGTTATATAAAAAAGTTACGGAAAATAAAATAAAAAAAAATAGAAACTCATAAGAATATGAGTTTAAAAGAATTATTCGTCTTTAATTTCTTTTGCTAAGTTTTTACCCATTTCATAGCAATGGTCTAAAACTTCTTCAGTTGGAATGTAAGTAGTATCATATTGTTCGAGGACTTCAAAACCGGCTGCAGTTAAATCAGCATCAAGTTTTCTGTTAGCTCCTCCACCCCAACCTTTGGAACCGAAGCATACTGCTTTTTTAGTATATCCGGTTGCTTTAAAGTTAAGAGCTGTTAAATAGTAAACAATGTCTCCAAGACTTGGATAAGGGTTGTTCATCATGGTTGGAGAACCGAAACAAACAGCTTTGGAATCTAAAATATCGGTTACAACGTTACATCTTTCATCTTCATGGATGTAGTACATTTTAACTTCGATTCCTTCAGACATGAGTCCTTCTGCCATAGCCTGAGCCATTTTTGGAGTTGAATGATGCATTGTATCATAAACAAATGTTACTTTATCTTTACATTCTCCATTAGCCCATTCATTGTATTTTTCAATAATCTTTCCAGGTTCGGTTAAGATTTGACCGTGAGAAGGAGCAATCATTTTAACTTGCTCGAGTAATCCTAAGTCTTCCAATTCTTTTAATTTGTTTCTGTACATCATTGAAGATGGAGTAATTAAATTAGCGTAGAATTTTTGAGCGTGTCTCATTAAAACTGCTTCATCGATTTCATAATCATATCTTTCGCTTACACAGATATGTTGACCAAATGCATCATTGGAACATAAGATTCCATCTTCCATGATCATAGTGAACATGCTGTCCGGCCAGTGAAGCATTGGAGCTTCAACAAATGCTAAAGTCTTTCCACCTAAATCGACTTGATCTCCTGTTTTTACGGTTTTGAAATCAAAGTCTTTTAAGTATGGCAAATGACTTTTTAAACCGTTTACAGCCATGTTTGAACAGTAGACTTCTGCATCAGGGAATTTTTTAACAAATTCAACAAGAGTTCCTGAGTGGTCATTTTCAATATGGTTTTGAATGATTACATCAATGTTAAATTCTCTTCCTTCTTGTTCAAAAGCATCTTTTACTCTACCCCATAATTGAGCACCTTGACCAGGGTAAACGTTGTCTATTAAAGCTACTTTATCTTCACCAAAAACTAAATAACAGTTGTAGGTTGTTCCATCTAATATATATCCATGGTAGTCTCTAAGATCCCAGTCTAATACACCGACCCAGTAAACACCATCTGCAATTTTTAATGCATCTGCTTTCATATAAATACACCTAAATTAATAATATTAATAATAAATAATATGTATTTTAATACTTAAATAGTTATTTTAGAAAAATAGTTTTGAATAATAATTAATAAAAATAAAAAAATAAGATATGTTTAATTACATATCACAAACACAATCATCACTGTAAGTGTAGTAGAATCTGTATTGTTCGTTTACAACAGTAATGTATTCGAAGCATCCACCAATGATTTCTGCAATTTTTTGTAAATCATCGATTGGGATTTTTTCACTATTGTTAATACTGACAGCAAAAATAACTTCATCGCCTAAAATATCGTAATCTAATACTTCTGATTTGTCAGCATATTCGTGTTTTTTTAAGATTTCCAATACTTGATTTTCAATATCTTCACTAAATTTTACCATTTTTTCATCCTCCTAAAGATGTATAGTAATTAGTAATAAGTTCTCATATATAAAGTTTTTGTATGAATTGCCCAATACAATAATAATTTTATAATATTAATTATAAAAATTAGGTATAGGTGATAAAATGTGTTCTACCGGAGGCCCAATGGGCGATTTTGATTTGAAAAAATTAAAGACAAAAAGATATAGATGTTTAGCTTGTGGAAACGAGTTTAAAAGTATTGGAAAAAGAGTAATATGCCCTTCATGTCAAAGTGACAATGTGGAGTGCAAGGAATAGTTTCAATCATGAGGGATTTTATTGAAGATTGACTTAAAAGATGATGAGATTCTCTTTTTAGAATCAGAAATCGGCGTTGTTGGTATTGTAAAGGTAGCTAAAGAAAACAAAATGCAATTCATAGCTACACAAGAGGAAGAAATAGTTCAGGTTCTTGAAAAAGATGACATAATAGCTGTTTCTTCTTTAAAAGGCAATAAAAAATCAATACGTGCTCTGGCCTATCTGACAAGAGAGGAAGATTCACCTTTGGTTATCCTCAATAAAAACCACCCCTCTACAAAAAGATTATCAACCGTCGTTTCCGTTGGGGATGTTGTTAACCTTAACTGCAACATTACTCCAGGAACCCATCCGGAACAAACCGTTTTATGCACAACCCATGAGCTTCATGACTTGGAAATTAAAAAGACATCCACAGGAATTGAATTAAATAGGGATGCAAAATATACCATTGAAAAATTTTAGGTTATTCTATGATTGAAACATTTTATCAGTTCTTAGGACAGCTTGTGGTTAGCCTGCTTATTCTAATAGCTATCCTAATAGCGATCGTGCTGATTTTAGGTTTGATACTTCTTAAAAAAAACATACTGATTTTTCCAAAGACAATTGTGTTCCTAATTGATTTGCTGTACACCCCCATAAAAAAGGTATTGAAAATCTTTAAAAAAGATGAAACCATCGTCGATACAATAGGAATAGAAGCCAGAAATAGAGTAAACAAGGAAAAATTTAGTGAAATTCCAGCAGAGGAAACCTTAATTTTCCTACCTCATTGCCTAAGACATAGGGATTGTGAAGCTTTGCTCCAGGAAACCGGCCTCATTTGTACCGAATGCGGAAAATGTTCCATTGGAGCCATTCAAAAGAAAGGAATAGAATTAGGGTATAAAATATATATCGTGCCAGGTTCAAGCTTCGTTAAAAAAATAGCCAAGGAAAAGAAGTTCAAGTCCGTTATTGGAGTTGCCTGCAAATCTGATTTGAACCAGATAATGATGCTTTTGTCTGACTTTCATCCTCAAGGAGCATTGCTCAAAACAACAGGCTGCTTTGAAACAAAAGTGGATATGAAAAGTCTGCTAAAAATAATGAATTCAAAAAAATAAAATTAAAAGGAAGATATTAATCGTCATAATATCTGAAAAATTCAAGAGATTCTGGAGATTCATTGAATTCTTTAATAAAAAGCTCCAAATCTTTTATAAATTCTTTTTTTCTATCTTCAACATTTTGAAATGATGAATAATCTTTTTTTATGGTCAAATTCATCAAGATATCATCGGTTTCAAGGGTGAGTTCCGGATATAGCAATTCATCAAATTCATCTTCAAACAAATTAACCCCTTCCCAATTCCTGATGAGCTCTTGCAAGATGTCCTGCTGACAATGCTGCAAGTAATGACAATTCTCCTGCAAGAACTGTACTTGCTACAATTTCAGCAAGCTCCAAAGCCTTATTTGATCCTGCAACACCTAAAATGTTCAAACCTTCATTAGCTGTTTCTATGGATGTTCCTCCACCTACAGTAGCTATTGGAAGGTCTGGCAGGTTTACTGAAAAATATAAATCCCCATCACGATTTTCAGCTGTTGTGATTCCCAAGGAACCTTCAACAACATGAGCCGCATCTTGACCTGTTGCTAAAAATATTGCTGCAACCATATTGGCATAATGGGCGTTGAACGCCATGCTTCCAGCAGCTGCAGATCCTATTAGGTTTTTAACTGTGTTAACCTCAACAATGCCTTCTGCGGTTGTTTTGAGTTTTTTGTTTACTATTTCCTCCGGGATTAAGATATCTGCAACTACTGTTTTTCCCCTTCCTTCAATAATGTTTATTGCAGCTGCCTTCTTGTCAACACAAACGTTACCACTTAATGCAATATGGATGGCACTGGTTTCCTTTGTCATTTCATCCAATATTTTCTCGGTGGCTATTGTGACCATATTCATCCCCATGCTGTCGCCGGTTGAGTAGACAAAACGAGGATAGACATAGTTTCCAACTATTAGAATAGGGTCTATCTTTATCAGTTTTCCATGAGATGTTGTTGATTCAGCTATTTCCTTTAATTTTGAGAAATTATTTTCGAACCATTGTTTTATTTTTAAGGCATCTGCTACATTGTCTGTTTTAATGGCTGGAGCTCTGGTCATGACATCTGAAATAACACGAGCATTAGCTCCTCCAGATGCTGTAATTGTAGATGCTCCCCTATTTATTGACGCCACAAGTGCTCCTTCTGAGGTAGCTAACGGAACCATCACTTCACGATTGCAGTGTTCACCATTGATTTTTAAAGGTCCTGCCACTCCCATTGGAATTTGAAGCACTCCGATTGGATTTTCAATATTCCTTTTAGATGCCTTTTCAATATCCAGACTATAATTACCAATATTGTCTAATTTAACATCACTGTATTGTTCAATGAATGCTCTTCTAATATCGGTAGCTTCTTTTACAGAGACATGTTTTTCAATTTCATACAGTCTCATCTCATTGTTTAACAGTTTGTTAATAATCTCTTCAGAATTCATGTTTCCACATTAGATTGATTCTCTGACAAGTTTGCTGATTTCTGATGGCATGGTAGCTACCTTTACACCAGCTTCAGACAATGCATTGATTTTACTTTTAGCTGTTCCAGAATTACCTTGAATGATAGCACCTGCATGACCCATTCTTTTACCTGGTGGTGCAGTCATACCTGCAATATATGAAACCACAGGTTTTGAAATATTATTTTTGATATATTCAGCAGCCTTTTCCTCTGCATTTCCACCGATTTCACCAATCAATACTATTGCGTCGGTTTCATCATCTTTTTCGAATCTTTTAAGAACATCGATGTAGTTAGTACCGATAACAGGATCCCCGCCGATTCCCACACAGGTACTTTGACCAATGCCTGCACGGGTAAGTTGACTAGCTACCTCATAGGTTAAAGTTCCGCTTCTGGAAATAACACCAACATTACCTTTTTCAAAAATATGAGTAGGCATGATTCCTAATTTGCCTATACCTGGTGAAATTATTCCAGGAGTGTTAGGCCCTATTACTGTAGTACCCATCTTTTCAGCATAACTCATAATTTCCATAGAATCGTGAACAGGAATATGTTCAGAAATAATAACAACCAATTCCAAATTTCTAATTGATTCAAAAGCCGCATCCTTTGCAAATTTTGCAGGAACAAATATGATAGAAGCGTTAACGTCCACTTCTTCTTTTACTTCCTCGATTGAATTAAAAATAGGAACTCCCATAAAGGATTGACCACCTTTTCCTGGAGTTACACCTGCTACGATATTTGTATCATAATCCAACATTTGTTCAGTATGGAATGAACCTTGCTTACCAGTAATTCCTTGAACTAAACATTTAGTATCCTTATCCAATAAAATCATAAACTTCACTCCTTATTTTAATATTCTTGTTTTATTCTGGAACGGAACAGCTAAATCAATAACATTTCCATTCATAAAAGCAGTAGCTGAAAAAATAACGCTTCCCGGAAGTACATTACATACACTGCCTCTTTCAACCAAATATGTATTCTTATTTCCAAGTGCAGCACCAATCATTGCACCTGCAACAACACCTACTGACTCTATGTCTTCAATAGTTGCAACAATAACCGGATCATCAGTTTCTGGAGAAACATATCCTACACCAGGTATTTTTCTAGATTTTTCTTCAATCAAATCTGAAACATCAGTCACATCATCCATATTTCTGGCTGCTTTAATTGCAGAATTGGCTGCCTTACCTACAAATGATTCACCACCATAAGTATCAAAACCCAAAACGATTGCATCAGGATATCTATCTTCACGAATATTTGCTTCAGCATAGGAAATTCCTTCCCCAGCAGTATCTGGATCTTGAGAAATTCCACTTAAGTCACCGTAATTTTCTGCATTGTCTTTTAATATATTAACAATTCCGGCATTAACAGTTTCAAGTAAATCATCTTCAACAAATGCAGATATTACAACATCATCTCCAGTGACATTTGTTAAAGCTGCACCGACAGCACCTAATGTTTTTAACTTATAAATATCTGCTTCAATGTTTTTTACTAAAGAATTGCTGCATGACACGTCGTTTTTTGATATGTCCGCACCAATAGATGTAATTTTCAAAATAACACCCTTTAATTTTTAATTATAAAAATATAAAATTATTAAAATTTTATTAATATATACTATATACATCAATTTATTTAAATATTAAGAAAAAAATGGGCTTTTTTGATAAATTGTAGCATTTTTTCAAATCTATTGACCTGTGAAAATATTGAGTTACAGCTTGGAAAAAAAGAGCTTAATATTTAATCAAGCTGTACATCCTATCAGCAACGCTTTTAACTGACTCGTCAGTGAATGAGATTGTGATTGCTTTAGGTTTGCATTTATTAGCACATAATCCGCAACCGACACACAAATCCTTGTCAATGACAATCCTGCCATCCTTTAAAGATATGGCATCGGCCATGCAAGTATCCTTTAAGCAAGCCCCACAATTGATGCACTTATCTTCATCAAAATTAATTGAAACTCCTTCCAAAGGCTCTATCTTATCGGTTATTTCATCGTTCAAATCAGGAATTACTTTCCATAGGCAGCAGCAAGGACAACAATGACAGATTGTAAGAAGTCCATCACGAGGCCCTACATTCATCCAAACTGAATCTATCTTATTTTTTCCAATCATGTGAGTTAAACCAGCGGCATCCGCTTCATCAACATGTTCTAAAGCCTCTTCCACAGTTGCCTCATGACATATTGCTCTTGGAATCTTTTTTGTAGTAGGCCCTAAGAAAATACATCCAAGATCCTGAGGATAATCTTCACAGCCACTAGATGATCTGCAAAGACAACTATCCATAATAACTATATCGTCTGTTTTTTTAATAACCTCTTTTAAAACGCCAGTAGGTAAAAATTCTGATCCTGAGGATTCTATTTTTTTGTTAACTTCAATTGTGTTAGGAACAAAAACAATTTCATCATCTTCAAACAAAAGCTTTTTGATGATTTTATTCATAATTTTAGACTGTTTTGTTAACCTAGCTATCCTAAAACGCCAGTTGAATATTCTGTTAACAATAAAAATACTAATTTCTGCAAAACTTATCTTTTTCATAGTTATCCAAATAATTATATCAATTCAAAATCTACAATTTATATTATATTAGTATTTATAAAAACTTTATTATATAAGTTACATTTTTTATCCCCTACTATTTAAAATTAATAAATAATTATCATATAATTTACATTTTTTATCTATTGTTGATTTTAAAAAAATTAATAAATAATTATTGTCAAATTACATATTAAGGGTGAAAAATGTATTCTCAAACTAAAATCGCAATACCAATATTTCAAAAAAGTACAGACAAGGTTATAACCATAGCTGAAGATTGTATAAAAAAAGGCGCAGATATTCTAGAGTTTAGAGTTGATGGGCTTAAAGACCCTGTTTTAAGTGACATTACCAATACAATCAATGAGATTAATTTCCCAATGATTGTAACCAACAGGATAAGTACTGAAGGTGGATCATTTAAGGGCAGTGAAGAAGAAAGAATAGATATTTTAAAAGGATGTGCAGATTTAGTTGAATATGTTGATGTGGAATTGCAAACCGATGACAAGTATATAAATGAACTTAAAGACTACAATGCTGACTTGATTGTGTCCTATCATGATTTTGAAAAGACTCCAGAGCTTGATGAAATATACTATATCGTGGAAAAAGAGAAAAGCATTGGAGATATTGCAAAAGTAGCTTTCATGCCTAACGATCTTGAAGACACCATGAAAATACTGGCTATACTATCTCACTATAAAGATACAATAGCCATTTCAATGAGTGAATTGGGCAGTTATACAAGGGTGATGGCTTCCAAATTCAATTCACCGATTACTTTTGCTGCAGGAACTGACGTGACTGCTCCTGGACAAATCGATATTGAAACAATGAAAGCATTATTGAATATGGATTTACCGATTGAACAATAGGTTGTGAATATGGCTAGACTTTCAAAAAGTTTTGTCTTAACTATTTTTATTATTTTTATTGTAGCTATTGCCGGATTGGTCTATCTTGAAGATTTTAGTCAGCCTACTGCCAACGTTTATGTTGAAAACAATTCCGTTTCCTGTTCTATGAATTTTCCCGTTCCTAATCAGGATGCATTGGAAGAGGAAATATGTCATTACGTATCAACCCAATTAAATAATGTTGATAGTAACCTGACAACTGTAAAAGAAGGAATTCATGAAATAGGTTTAAGAAACGGAATTGAAAATCTCAATGTAAACATTAATTCCGAATTGGGCAATGACGTTCTACCAGTTAACTTCAATGTTGAAGGGACATCAATGGTTCCTACGCTTCAAGATGGCCAAACAATCATTGTGGAAAAAACCAAAGACATTTCCGTAAATGATATTGTTGTAGCTGAAAGTCCTGAATATGGTACCATAGTAAAAAGAGTTGGACAAATAGACGGAAAACAGGTTTATCTTGTAAGTGACAATAAAAAAGTCGAATATGAGGAAATAAACGGAATTGTTTATGAAACAAAAGGAATTACAACATGGGTAGATATATCAGATATCTACGGAGTTGTAAAATCTTATTAGGAAAAAAAAGATTTTTTAAAAAAAAAAGAGTTATATGGATGGGGCTTAGACAGCACCATCTCCTTCTTCACCAGTTCTTATTCTGATAACATTGTCAACTGGGTAGATGAATATCTTACCATCACCAATGTTTCCTGTTTTTGCACCTTCAATAATTGCATTTACAATTGTGTCAACACCTTCGTCCTTTACAATTATTTCAATACGTGTTTTTGGAATTAAATCAATACAATAGCTGGATCCCCTGTAGGATTCTTTAATACCTTTTTGACTTCCTCTTCCTTTTACTTCAGAGACGTTCATACCTTCACAGCCAATTGCTGTAAGGGCATTTTTTACATCAGGATATTTTTCTTGTCTGATAATTGCTACTACACTTTTCATAATTAACACCCCTAGTTAAAGTTGTATGCAGATTCTTCGTGAAGATTGGTATCCAAACCAGTGATTTCTTCACTGTCTTTAACTCTAATACCGTCCAATGCTTTGTCAAGGATTTTAGCAAGAACATAACTTATTACGAATGAGTATACCAATGTAGCTACTACACTTACTATTTGAACCCATACTTGACCAGGATTTCCATATAATAATCCTGCTGCTTCATTAATAGCTGGTGCTGCAAAGATACCTGTTGCGATAGCTCCCCATATACCAGACATACCGTGAATTCCGAATACATCCAAAGCATCGTCGTAACCAAGTTTTGGTTTTAAGTAATAAATTGCAAAGTAGGATACGAATGGAGCTACTGCACCAATTACTAATGCTCCTGGAACATCTACAAATCCTGCTGCCGGAGTGATTGCTACTAAACCTGCAACTCCACCAGATATTGCACCTAATACTGTTGGTTTTCCTACAATTATGGTATCCAATATACACCATACGATTAATGCGATTGCTGCAGCAATGTTTGATACTAATATTGCGTTTGCTGCAAGACCATTAGCTCCAAGACCGGATCCTCCGTTGAATCCCATCCATCCTACCCATAATAGACCTGCACCTAAAACTGCATATCCTAAGTTATGAGGAATCAATGAAATGTCTTTTCTTTTACCTAAAACTAATGCTACTGCAAGAGCTGTAATACCTGAGTTGATGTGAACAACGGTACCTCCTGCAAAATCAAGAGCACCCATGTTCATTAACCATCCTCCACCCCATACCCAATGAGCGATAGGGAGGTAAACTACAATAGCCCAAATAGTAATGAAAATTACCCATGCTTTTGTTTTCATTCTTCCAACAAGACCACCTGAAACAAGTGCTGCTGTCAAACCTGCAAATGCAAGCTGGAATACAACAAACAATATTGTAGGTATTGAACCACTCAAATCGTTAATACCCATTGACTGCAAGAAGAAATCTCCTGGCTGACCTATGAATCCCCATAAGGAAGGTTCGCCAAATGCCACTGAATAACCAAATACTACCCAAATTACACTAAATATTGCAAATGCAATAAAACTTAAAAACATTGTGTTTAAAACGTTTTTTCTTTTACTTAATCCACCATAGAAAAAGGCTACAGCAGGAATGCTCATCATGATTACTAAAATAGTACATATGAGCACCCATGCTGTGTCACCTGCGCTAAATACATCCATATAAATCGTTTCTCATAAATTTTGTAATAATAAATAAATAGAAAGGTATTTTTTTAAACTTTCTAAATCATCTCCTGGCATACGGAAGTCGGTATCCGCCTTCCGATATATAATAATTAATTAGTATAGTATATAAATGTTTTGTTAAAAATTTTATGAATAAACAAAATAAGGTGCAAGTGAAAAAAATCTAAACAATTGAATAAAAATAAGAAAAAAATATGATTAAATATATAAAAAAAAATATTAAAAAAATAAAAAAGGTTATAAAACTTAATAATATAACTAAATTTTTAAAAAATATTAAGCCATATTAAACTCTTTATCAATTAACTCTTGTAGAGGAACAGTAATATCATTCCCCATATTAGATTTGATTAAATCATTTATCATTGAAAAATCAGCCAATTTATCTTCTGATGACAAACATGAATTTAAACAATATTGAGCTAAAGTTTCAGCTTCAACAACCACAATATTAAAATCTTTTATATCCCTTTTAACTCCCTTAGCAAATCTAGGAGAGACAATAATACAATATTCGGAACCATTTTTATCTAGATGATCTCGAATACGTGTAGATGTTATTGAATTAGTTGATGTTCTAGAAGTTTTAGCATCAACATTTATTTTGTATAATTCATCATCTTTATTATCCATAACACATAACAAATCAGTATCTCCAGAACCACTAATAAGTGTTACACTTCTATTCTCCCGAAACATTTCAAAAATAGGCAATAAACTATTTTCAAATGATTTTCCATCACGTGATCCGTATTTAGAATGATATACCATTGACTTTATATTTTCAATGACTTCAATATTATCATCGTTTCTTTCCATTATGGTTTCAATATATTTTAATGGAGCAAATTCATATAATTCCCTTATCCACTCATCTTTAGACAAATAAGTATCCTGCGTAGACACTCTTTCAAATAATGGGTTCTCCTTAATTAATATAATAGCTTGATTTTTAATATTTTCATTTAGTTTAATATAACCCGAATATTTTTTTCTAGGAGCATAAGCATCTTTACGAATAGCACTATAATTCCCATGAATAAATTCAAAAATTTTTCCATCATTATGGGACGCATCTCCTATTACATCAAAAACTCCGAATTCACGAAAAATTTTTATAAAATAGTAATTCATTTCATGAGTTGCATTTGCAAAAACTTCATTATAATTAGGAACTTCTTTAAAAAGATTCCATTTTTCATCATAACTTAAACTTCTATATTCCAATATACTATCAACTAACTCTGAATAATATTCTTCATTAATGTTCTCTAAAAACATTAAAAAATAAATACATTCATCAATATAAAGTTTTTCATCTAATCGCTTATCTAAAAGCAATTGAACAAATAATCTTCCAATATATATCTCAAAATTTGAAGAAGTATTACTGTAAGGACTAGGGAATTGCATTGAAAACAAATTCACCAACATATTCTCAGAATGTTTTATATCATTATTAGAACCCAAAAATAATTTTGTCATTGGAGAAGGAAAAAATTTATTAAATTTCTTATAACCAAACATATAAAAGCAAGCTTGACTTAAACGTACCCCCATAGTATTTGAACTTCCCTCCTCACTTCTACCTTTATAAACATCTTTTTTGGATAAGTAATCTTTTAAATTATTTTTATCTGTAGAATTATTTTGAGAATCAATGGCTTCTAAAAAAGTTTCAAATAATTTACCAGAACTAATATTTTTTTGCAATATCCATTTATTCTCTTTTGTTCTATTTAATTCAATCATTATTAAACTCCTTTTCCATTAAATTAACAATTTGGAAAGATAGTTTCGGAGGAATTGCTTCACCAACCATTTGTCTTATGAAATTATCAGTAGCCCATTCAGGAACATTCCATTCTTCTGGTAAAGAAGAAACAATGAATAATTCCCGAAGAGTTAACACCCGTGCATCAGAATAAGTCCCATCCGACAACTTACGACCAGGATGAACATTATTGTGCGAACCTATATTTCCATTGTTCATAGTTCTTGCGGGTGCTGGTGCATCCCACCTCATTCTTTTGTAAGTATTATGAAAACCCTTAATTCTACTACCATCCTTTTTTTTAGGATAATAAATCTCATTTTTAATTGCGCTACATCCCTCAGGAGTATGTTTCATAGCTTCAATTTCCCTTTCGTTGTGAGTTTTAGCATTATGGAATTTTAAAGAAGAAGACTCGCCAGATTCTAAACTTGGCAAATCCCCAATAGCTTCTTTTAAAGTTATTTCACTCTGAGTTTCAGGCCAATCCCACTTTTTACCCTTTTTAAACATTTTAATAATAGCTCTTGGCCTACTTTGAGGAATACCATAATCTTTCGCATTTAATAACTCTGCTTCAACATTATACTTATCAGAATACAAATCTTTTAATATTTCTTCTAATTTATAAAATGAATCTTTATATGGAAAATACATTGTCAAAAATCTAGAAACATTCTCTATTAAAATATAATCAAAATCTTTCTTATCGATTACATCCAAAATATCAAAAACCAAATAATTCCTAGGATCGGATTGCATTTGATCCAAATGTTTATTCATACCTAATGTACTTAAACCTTGGCATGGGGGTGTTGCTATTAAAAATTTTACATCATCATCAATAGATTCTATAAATTCATCTTTTATCTCTCTTTCTCTTATATCTCCAACAATCATATTAGAATCAGGATACATTTCCTGATAAAATTTAGCACGTTTAGGAATTAACTCATTAGCAACACAGATATCAATACCCGCTTCCTTGAAATAAGTTTCCGCAATTCCTGCACTAGAAAACATAGATGCACCTTTAATCATTTTGATCAATTCCTTTAACAATTTTATATGATAATTCTGGAGGAACACCCTCACCAATTATTTGTCTCATAAATGTATCAGTAGTCCATTCTGGAATATTCCAGTCCTCAGGTAAAGAAGAAACAATGAATAATTCTCGAAGAGTTAACACTCTTGCATCAGAATAAGTCCCATCCGACAACTTACGACCCGGATGAACATTTTCTTGAGAAGATATTGCATCACTTCTCATAGTAACTGCAGGTGCTGGTGCATCCCACCTCATTCTTTTGTAAGTAGATTTAAATCCCTTTACCTTTTCCCCATTTTTTTTAACTGGAAAATGTTCTTTATTTTCATGAGCGGAATGTCCTGTTGGCGTATGCTTCATCCAATTAATATGATTTTCTGTATGTTTTCTTGCATAATGATGTTTTAATGAGGATATTTCTTCAGATTCTAAACTTGGCAAATCGCCAATAGCTTCTTTTAAAGTTATTTCACTCTGAGTTTCAGGCCAATCCCACTTTTTACCCTTTTTAAACATTTTAATAATAGCTCTTGGCCTACTTTGAGGAATACCATAATCTTTCGCATTTAATAACTCTGCTTCAACATTATACTTATCAGAATACAAATCTTTTAATATTTCTTCTAATTTATAAAATGAATCTTTATATGGAAAATACATTGTCAAAAATCTAGAAACATTCTCTATTAAAATATAATCAAAATCTTTCTTATCGATTACATCCAAAATATCAAAAACCAAATAATTCCTAGGATCGGATTGCATTTGATCCAAATGTTTATTCATACCTAATGTACTTAAACCTTGGCATGGGGGTGTTGCTATTAAAAATTTTACATCATCATCAATAGATTCTATAAATTCATCTTTTATCTCTCTTTCTCTTATATCTCCAACAATCATATTAGAATCAGGATACATTTCCTGATAAAATTTAGCACGTTTAGGAATTAACTCATTAGCAACACAGATATCAATACCCGCTTCCTTGAAATAAGTTTCCGCAATTCCTGCACTAGAAAACATAGATGCTCCTTTCATACTATCGCCCATTATACTAAATAAATCTAATAATATACTAATTTATAAATTTTATAATAAATTATTCTTACGGTTTTAATATAAAATAATTTATTGATAATATTAAAATTAAAATAAAATTAATTAATATGTATTAAAAAATAAATTAATAATTTAAATACTTTATAAAATAATTTTATATGAACCTTTTAATTCCTATTTTGTAAGAGCAATTGAAAAGTATATTCAATATAACTAATAAAAACACTTAATTGATAAATAATATAATAATAATTAGCCAAATAAAAAGTGTGTGATAGAATGGGTGAAAAAAAGAAATTTATTAGGGATAGTGTTTATGGAGATATTAGCTTTAATGAATTTGAAACAAATTTAATGGATCAACCTTCATTTCAACGTTTAAGAAGAATAAAACAACTAGGACTTATAAATTTAATATTTCCAGGTGCAAACCATACAAGATTCGAACATTCAATAGGCACAATGTATCTTGCCTCAAGATTGTCTGAAGAATTAGAACTTGAAGAGGATGACGTTGGCCTTGTAAAAACGGCTGCATTATTACATGATCTAGGACATGGACCATTTTCACACGTATCTGAAGGAGTGCTTTCCTTTCCCCATGAGGAGCTTACCAAATATGTAATTAAAAATACTTCCATTAGGGACGTTCTGGAAGAAAAATATGATGTCAACAAAATAATAGAAATCATAAATGGGGAAGGATCCCTTGGCCCTATCGTCTCAGGTGAGCTGGATGTCGATAGAATGGACTATCTCCTGAGAGATTCCCATTACACAGGAGTGGCATATGGAGTAATCGATTATGAACGATTGATTTCCAATCTTAAACTTGAAAAAACATTAACATTAGATTTAAAAGGAGTTCAAGCAGCGGAAGGAGCTTTAGTATCAAGATATTTTATGTATCCTAGTGTTTATCAACATCACACCACAAGAATTGTAAATTCCATGTTTAGAAGAATTCTAAAAAGGCTAATCGACAACAACACAATCAATGAGAAGGAAATCTACAAATATGACGATACAGACATCATCAGTATCTGCAGACAAAGTGATGGTTTTATCAAGGACATAATCACAAGACTGGACAACAGGAACTTTTTTAAAAGAGCATTTACAATGAGATTGGAAAATTTTAAGAATCCTGAAAAGATTTACAAGATTACTCAAGATCAGCTTAGAAAAGCTGAAGAGGAAATTGCGGAATATTATAATTTAGATAAGGATTATGTGATACTCAATATAGCCGAATATCCACGTTTTGATGAAATGAAAACCCAAGTGTCAGTAGATAAAAAACTCTACCCCTTAAATGAGATTTCAAACATTATAGGTGCTTTAAGTAAAGCCAGATTCAATATTCCAGATATCAGCTTATATGTTCCTAAGGAGGACAAGGAAAAATTCAAAAAGTTCAAGATAAACAATTTCCTTGACTTGCCTGAAATCGACAAGGACAAGCATCATGGAATACATTATGACCAACTAAAACTATTCTAGGAGATAAAAATGATAATTGTAGGTATAACAGGAGCCAGTGGAGTGGTCTATGGAATAAGACTGCTAAAGGCTTTAAATGAATTAAATGTAAGAACCGGCCTCGTAATAAGTGACGCTGGAAAAACCGTAATAGAACATGAAACAAATGAACCCCTAGAAGAGATAATATCCCTTGCAGATGAATATTACGAGTTTCATGATTTGACCGCTTCAATAAACAGCGGTTCATTTAAATTTGATGGATTGGTAGTTGTGCCATGCTCCATGAAAAGCCTATCCTCAATAGCCAATGGATACAGTGACAATACAATCACAAGAGTTGCTGATGTGGCTTTAAAGGAACGCAGAAGAACAGTTATTGTTCCTCGTGAAACACCCCTCAGAACAGTCCACATTGAAAACATGCTAAGTCTATCAAAAGAGGGAGCAATAATCCTTCCGGCGATGCCTGCATTTTACAGCGAAAGCGAAACAGTGGACAATCAAATTGATTTTATAGTGGGAAAGATATTGGACAGCCTAAAAATTGAAAATGATATCTACAAAAGGTGGAAATAATGTTAAACGATTCTGATTTTATAAAAACCTGTGATGTTCCAGGACCTAGCAAAGAAGCCATAAGGGCTATCGTTCTTTATAAATCCGATGTTAAGAACGATGATGTTGTTGTAGACGTTGGATGTGGAACTGGAGGATTTACATGTGAATTTGCACAGCGTGCAGGGAGGGTCATATCCATCGATACCAATCCTGAAGCCATAAAGATTACTAAAAAGAACCTTAAGAAATTCAATATAGATGGGGACGTAACCCTAATTAACAATGATGGGGCAAATGCCTTGAAGAGCATTGATGGAATAGACATTGCAATAGTTGGAGGCAGTGGCCGCAAACTTGAGGAAATTCTTGAACTTTTGGATTCCAGACTAAATTCAAAGGGAAGAATAATAGTAACAGCCATATTGGTGGATACAAAGGTTGAAGCTATAAACAAACTAAAAGAATTGGGCTACAATCCTCAAATAATGGAAGTGAACATCTCAAAAGGAAGAGTTCTTGATCGTGGAATTATGATGATGAGTGAAAACCCTATTGCAGTAATAACCGCGAAAAAGAGATGATAAAATGAAAATTAACTGGAAAATAAAATTTGGAATAGGTCTTCTGATTGTTTCATGCCTATTGTATGGTTTTGCATTTTTCTTTTTGAACGAGCCTGACAAGGTATTCTTTTACATAGTGATCGATTCAGCATTTGTACCTATTGACATATTGGTTGTTGTGCTAGTTATTGAAAGCATAATTGAGAAAAAAGAAAAAGAAGCAGTTTTAGACAAGTTAGATATGATTTTAGGAGTGTTTTTCTCTGAAATCGGGAACAACCTTCTTGAAATGATATCCAGAGTCAATAGCGACAATGGAGAAATCATTAAAAAGCTAAAAAACATTGACAAATGGGATGACGATGATTTCAAACATGCATACAAGTATTTGAAAACAAACGGAGTCAGTTTCACTCCAGAAATCCCGGAAAATGAAGTTCAGCAATTCGTAAGAACCCTGCAGCACCTTCTAAAGGGAAAGCGTCCATTCCTAATAGACCTCCTTGAGAATCCAAACATCATCGAGAAGGTCAGCTTTTCAAACCTTTTGCTTGCAATGTTCCATTTGGATGATGAACTTGAACTTAGAAGAGATTTGGACCAGGTGGGAACCGCAGACTTTGAACATATAATTGGAGACATTGACAGAGTTTACTGCAGATTGACCTATGAATGGATAAAGTATTTGCAGTTCCTAAATAACCACTATCCTTATATGAGTTCCCTGACAATGAGGGTCAATCCTTTCAATCCGGAAACCAATGTTTATATTACTGATTAAAATGAAATCTTGTATACTTTTATGTGGAGGGCAGAGTAGAAGAATGGGTCAGGATAAAGGCTCTATGAATATTCATGGTAAACCTATGATTATTCATATACTTACTACTTTAAATAACATAATAGATGAAGCAGTAATTGTTTTAAATAATGAAGATAGGATTATCAAATATAAAGAATTTATTGAAAAACATGAATTCTCCTATAAAATCAGATTTGTAGAAGATGAAATAAAGGATAAGGGACCATTATCAGGAATTCTAACCGGCCTCAAACACATTTCATCAGATTATGCATTGGTGCTTCCATGTGACAGCCCATACATCACAAAAAACCATGTAAATACTCTTTTTAATGAAATATCAAATGACTATGATTGCATCGTGCCATATAATGATGATGAGAATAAAATAAAAACATCAGAACCATTACATTCAATCTACAATAAAAACAATATTGATACAATAACTAATCTAATAGAAAAAGACATATTGCATATAAAAGGGCTTTTAAAAGAAAAGAACTGTAAATTTATAAAAATAGATAATAAAAAATTATTAAAAAAAGAATTTAGAAACTTAAATCGTCCAGAGGACATTTAAAGATTTTCTATTAATTCTTTAGTTTTTGAAACGGCAATATGAACACATTCAAGAATCTCTTCCTTGGTTAAAGGTTCGGATCCTCCTTTTTGCATTGAACAGATATTGCCCTGTTCAGTAACACCAATGTTTAAACGAGCTTCTGAAATTTCCTCTTCAATTAAAGTAGGATCTAAAACCAATTTATCCCCAATCTTAACGAAAGTACACATAGCTAATTCTTTATTGATTGGTAAAGGAATTGTGTTCTCCTTATCTAAAACAACCTCATCGTCTACAACTGTCGCGGTAGGCAATTGGGTTGATTTCAATGCAGCCATAATAGCTAGTTCAGCAGCATCAAAGAGGTTTCCACAGTTGTCAATTATATGTAAATCAATGAATAACATCCAAACGTGCTTTCCTTCTTCAATACAGAGCTTATCCAAATCTACAAGTTCACTTTCACGGATTCCTCTATCAGCAACACGTGCAAGTTCGATTGAATCTTCGCTTGGTGGACCTGGTTCAAAAGTAGGATCAGCCATTGGCAACATTTCACAATTAGTCATTAAAACTCCTAAATTTGGAGTATCCGGGAAAGGTGCACCAATTTGAGGTTTGATTCCAGCTATGACTTGAGTACCTCCAAGATTAACTCTTGCAGAACCTTCAGCTTTAGAGATTACATTGGTTTCAATAGTAATGTCCCTATATTCATCAAGCGCTCTGCCATCTTCACGTTTATTGTTGTTTACAAGATTAATAATACTTTCTTTGGTAATTTCTGGTGTAATTTTAGTCATAAAAAAAACCTCATTCTGTGGAATATTTCTTCATTAAAGCTTCTTTTTGAAGTTTACTTACTTCCATACATCCTTCAATAGCTAAATTTAAAGCTTTATCAAATTCTTCTTCAGTTAAATTACCGTCACTTTGGAGTAAAGTAACCTCACCAGTTCTTGGCATTATAGCTACAGGAACATCAGCCTGACCCTCTTTATCTTCAACTTCAGATAAATCAAGAACAATCTCATCGTTTACCTTTCCAGCAGCACATCCAACTACAATATCCTTCATTGGAATACCTGCATCAACTAAAGCTACAGAAGCTGCGGTAATACCTGCACAACGGGTACCTCCTTCAGCCTCAATTACTTCAATGTAAATGTCCACCATTGAACGTGGATAATTTTCCAACATTAAAGCAGGTCTTAAAGCTTCAGCTGTGATTTTTGATATTTCTGAAGATCTTCTATCAGGACCCGGTCTTTTTCTGTCATCGACTGAAAATGGTGCCATATTGTACCTACATCTAATTACACCAGTATTTGGTTCTAATAATCTTCTAATATAAGATTCTCTAGGCCCATAAACAGCTACTAATATTTTATTTCCACCAAATTCCAAATATGCTGAACCATCTGCACGTTCAAGAACTCCAGCTTCTATTTTAATAGGACGTAATTCATTATATTTTCTTCCATCCTCTCTAATAAATTCTGACATGTCTAATATCCCCATTAATAATCTTTATTATTTAAAATCAATGAATTTTTAGGTTTACTTCCAATAGAAATAGATTTTGACCTATTTTTTCTTTTAAGCTCTTCTAATCTTTCATAAAAGTCCAATTTCTTATATGCTTTTTTAGGTTTGTTTTCTTCAGGCAATTCATCGACTTCAGATGCGTCCTCTTCAACTTCTTCAATTTCTTCAGAAGGCTCTTCATCATTATCTTCTTCTACTTCTTCAATTTCTTCAGAAGATTCTTCAACATTATCTTCTTCTTCCACTTTTTCAGCTTCCAATTTTTCTTCAGCTTCTAATTCTTCTCTGAAATCCTGAAGTTTAGGTTTTTCCAAACCGTTTTCATCATAATCATTAGGATCGATTTCTTTTTCTTCCTCAGGAAGTTCCCCATCGATTTCCAAGTACAATTTATTTTTAATTTTATTAGTAAGACCAGAAGTATGAGCTTCTTTTTCAATAATGTTAATAATGTTCTTGGTAAGCTGTTCCATGTCCTCGTCTCCCTTTACCCAGACAAGACCGTTTTGACCAACAACAATTTTACAACCGGTTTTATCTTTAATCATGTTGATCATGGAACCTTTTTTACCTATTAATCTAGGAACTTTGGTTGGTGCAATTTCTACAAGAATTCCTCCTTTGAATTTGCCCATTCCCCTTCCTTTTAATCCTAATTTTGCTTTTTTAACTTCATCCACATCAATTACTCTTAAAAAGAGGATGTCACCTACATCAAAAACCTTGTTTAATTCTTTTTTCTCTCTTCCAAATACTTCAAATGCCGGAAGGATACCTGAATAAGGTGAGTTAATATCTACATCCCACATTGAAAATTTAACGTCATCAATCTTACCTATGACAACGTCCCCTTTTTTAGGAACATATTTGCTTTTCAATGGAATTACTCTAATTTTTTTATTTCTTAAAGAAACAAGGCCCATCAATGAAGAACATACCTTGCCATTTTCCTTAAAAGTGCCTCTTCCTGAGTAATAATCATCATCAGCTAATACTTGCCCAGGAATAAC
The DNA here is from genome assembly GCF_030539665.1 of Methanobrevibacter sp. NCBI lineage: Archaea > Methanobacteriati > Methanobacteriota > Methanobacteria > Methanobacteriales > Methanobacteriaceae > Methanobrevibacter > Methanobrevibacter sp. Next base: position 121,324 of record NZ_JAUNXR010000004.1, on the reverse strand, counting down.
CAAATCTTTATTTTCAACATATATCATTGTAAAACCTCAAAGATTATTTGATAGCTTTAGTTTCTGCTTCACCAGCAGATATTCCTGCCATTTTAGCAATAAATTTGTCTTGAAGACCTCCTGGAATCTCAACAATAGCTATCCATGAACCATCTTGCTGCCACTCTTCATTTAGTATTTCGCCAAACGGATGGATTGTATTGTATGCATTTCCTGCAGCAGATCCCGGAAGACGAACAGCTATTTTAACTTTTTCAAATCTTATTGGAATTAATGGTTTGATGGCTTTCAAAGCTGTTTGAACTTGTTGATTTACTGCTACAAAAGGATCAATTTTAACTTTTGCTTCATCCATAGCGTTTTCAATTCTTTGTGCCGGATGAGGAAGTCCAGTTTGAGGATTAATAGACTCTCTAGCGATTTTATTAATAACTAGTTTTCTTTTATCCTGCTGCATTTTTCTTTTTTGTTCAGCAGTTAATTGAACTGTACCTTTTTCAAGGATGATTTTTGAAACTTCCAATGGATCTGTAGTTTCAAAAATCTTTTTCATCGCTTCATCAGAAGCTTTATCTCCTTTCCTAGAGTCTTTAAAAACTTCTTCAACTGCTAAAAGATCTTCAATGGCAACATCTTTACCATCAGGATTTCTAAATTCTGCAGCCAAATCTGCATCTACTAAAATCTCAAAATGTTCACCATACGATTCATATTTTGCAATAATTGCTTCATCTACGTTAACCATTGAATTATCTCCTAACAATCAAATTAAATATTATTCTTCTTTATCTTCTTCAGCTTTTGCTTTCTCTTCAGCTTCTTTTTTAGCTACTAAATCATCAATATATTTTTGTACGTCTTCAGATGAAAGTTTAGTGTAAGCCGGATTTTCTTTAGTTATTACAGCTATTTCTACATTGCTGGAACTGGTTTCATGATCAGTTGCTTCATTAATCGCAGTTAAAGCCAATTCAATAGCATCATCTAAAGTCATGTCTTCTTTGTAATTGTCTTCAAATATATCAATTACCTGATTTCTTCCTGCACCAATAGCTGTTGCCTTATATTCGATTAATGCTCCACTTGGATCTGTTTCGAATAATCTGCATTTATCGTTGTAGATTCCACCGATAATTAATGCAGAACCAAATGGCCTTACACCACCATTTTGAGTGTATAACTGTAACATATCACATAATTTTTTAGATAATGTTTCTACACTAATCGGTTCAGAGTAGGTAATTTTATTAATTTGAGCTTCTACTCTTGCTCTTTCTACAAGTGCTCTTGCATCTGCAACAAGACCAGAAGTAGCTGATCCAATGTGTTCATCAATCTTAAATAATTTTTCAATTGATTTTGATTCAACTAACGGAGAGGTAGTTCTTTTATCTACTGCTAAAACTACACCTTCAGGACATTTGATTCCAACAGAAGTAGTTCCTCTTTTTACAGCTTCTCTCGCATATTCAACTTGGAAAAGTCTTCCATCTGGGCTAAATACAGTAATTGCCCTATCATAACCAGCGTTTTGTAAAGGTTGCATATAATTTACCTCGTTTTAATATTTTATATAAAATTTAAAGTCTACTGCTTAAAATACAATGTTAAAAATTTAACCCATATCTCCATGACATGGTCTTTAATTTATTTTAATCGCCACATTTTTTTAAAGTGACTGTAGCCAATTAAAATATTTTTCTTCCAATATCCATAAATTCAGTAACTATTTATATACTTATCTATTAATAAAGTTTTCTATTTTAAACTAACAAAAAGTTACTTTTTAATTGTTCAATTTAAAATTAATGAAAATACTTATCTACAGCCGATTTGATAGTTCCGGACATTCCCATGGTCAGAATGGAAATTCTCTTAGATTTGAATTTGTTGACGCATGCTAAGGCAGCCCTTAAATCCTCCTCATACCCTCTCTGGCAACGAATGACAGCCTGATAACAGAAATGTTCGGAATTACATTTGACTTCCTGAAATCTCATCACCCACAAATTGAAATTTGCAGTATAACATTCACCGAAATATCTGACGCAGCCGTCCCAAACTATGTTTACCAAATCATTCTTATCTATTTCCACCTGTGAGAATATGTCAACAACAAGATAATGGTTGTTCTTTCTAAGAGTAGGAGGCAATACCTTAAGCTTCATCGTCAATCCTCCTAACACCCCTTAAAATCATGTTATGGCGATTGCGATTAAATTCCAGTATCTCCCCTGAGCTGTTCATGGCCTTTAGGAATTCCTCATCTGTCAATCCTGTGGATTTGAAAAATGCCCTGATGTCGTTAGGGGACTTTATATCAAAAATAGATTTTGCCCTTGAAGATAGAATTAAAGGAAATCCGAATTTACGATGAAGAGCATATATATCCTTAAAGTTAGACAATATCTTGGACCTGTATGATAGATAACTACTTAAGATATCCTTAAAGCACAATTCAATGGCCACATTATTCTTTACCGCTTCCTTGGCAAGAACATGGTTAAGGCCAGAATCGTATCTTTTCAGGTAGGGCCTTGACAAAACATCCACCCTAACATTCTCACAGGATGCCCTGTTTATTTTCAAATCCCCTCCAACGACGGAAATGCAATTGCACTTTTTCCTGTACTTATTAACTGCCTTTCCGATGTCATTAACATTATCAGTTTTGATTTCCAAAGTGTAATCAATGGCAATCTCGTTATCGAAGTGATTTTGAAGCTCTTCCTTTACTTCCAAAGCTTCTTTGAAGTCATCCTGAGAATATGAAAAGTTAATATGGGTCCAGCCATACCTTTTTGAGTGGTTTGCCAACTCGATATTATAGTCTAAATCTCTACCTTTAACATTTAAATCAAAAAACATTATTATATTCTTTGGCTTTTATTAAATATAAACCTGTATAAAAAAAGAAAAAAAGAGGAAGTTTAAACAGAAACAGAACTAGGCAAACTTCCGGTATTTTTGTATTGAACCAAAATGTTAATACAAATGTTAATCATTTTTGTAGGAGAAATGTCAGGAACTCCTCCTGTATTGATTCCAACGTAATTTGGAACCTGATGATTTCTTTCTATCCATGAGGAGAAACGATTGCACATGTCAATGTATTGTGCACTTGAAATTGACTGTGATCTGTCTGCTCCAGATGGATGGCCGGCATAGGAATAACTTCCCACATTTATAGTTCCGTGAGAATCTCCACTGCCAATCATTGCAATGGATTTTGTTAGAATATATGCAACCTGGGATTTGGTTAATGTTACTCCTTTAAAGTTGACTGAATCTGCACTACCTGTTTTAGAAATTTCACTAGCTAAAAATGGAGCTTCAGAGACTGGAAATGCTGATAATGATACTTGTGAAACCCCGCTGTCTTCTGCCTTTGTAGCATCGGCAGAGGAACTGTCATAGGTTTCCCCTCCACCGAATACTCCTAAACTATAGCAAGTAAATAATGCAATAGCTACAACAATAACAATTGTAACGGCTATTATTAATTTTGATTTATCGTCACTATCAGAATTTACAGAATTTACAGGTCGTGAAACCTCATTTTTTAATTTTGTACCACATTTACTGCAAAATTTTGCATTTTTCTTATTTTCAAAACCACATTCTGGACAAATCATTTTAAATTACCTTTAATTATTGATATTTGTAAACCTCAACATTCCAACTTACGGTTTCATAATAATCTATTGTGAAGGTTGTTGAACTGGAAGATGTGAATGAAAGCGAATCGGAACGAGTAGCTACCGCACTCCTTGAACCCCAATCCACACCTGCACTTTTACCGTTAGATCCTGAAACATACAGATGATTAGTTGCATAATTTTTAATGGGATATGCAGATAGATCTATCCTGATCTGACCTGCCGGGACGCTGATTGTTTTAGAACCAGAGCCCGAACCGGAAAATGAACCGATAGGCTGCCAACTTCCACCAGACTGCTCACCTTTTTCATTATCTTGACTGCCAACACCGCCACCATCTGAAGTTTGTATTTCCTTCGCTTCCTCCTGAACTTGTACATCAGGCTTATCTGAACTGTAGCTATTTTCAGAAGAAGGTCCAAAAACACCTACACTGTATGCAGCGGTTAGGGCGATGATAATGGCAATTATGACAACGGTAACTGCAATAATCATCTGATTGTTGTTTGAACTGTTAGATTCAACCTCAACAGGTTTTTGATTTGTATTATCTATGTTATTTCCACAATTAGGACAAAACTTAGAATTGGCTTTTGTAATTGTATGTCCACATTTACTACACTTCATTTTATCACATAATCATATAAATATAAAATAATAATATATTATTAATATTGACTTCGAAACTAATAAAATTTTTTATAGGTAAACAAATGAAAAGAAGCCTCAGCAAATCCCAATTAGTGAAAAAATATCAAAAATCATTTAACAATCATATAATAACAAATTAAATCTTTTAAAAAAAGAATAGAGAAAATAACAATATTTATATTATAAAATAGATAAAATATATTATTTATTCTATTGTTAATGTAGAATAAATCTAAAAAACATAATATATATATAATAGTACTACTTTATATTACTATATAGACACATTATTATAACTTTTTTAAGTTATCAATAATAATAAATTTTATAATAAATAAACAGGGATATTATGGCAAAAGAAGAAGATGAATTATTGAAATTAACTTCATACGTTCAAATTTCTAAATACCGTGAAAAAACTGTAAAGTCCATTGGTGACAATGTAAAGATACCTACCAATATTGCAAAAGATAGTGGAATTAGAACAAACCACATATCTAAAGTTTTAAGCGAACTAAAAGGAAAAGAAATCGTTGAATGTATCAATGAAGAAGCAAGAAAAGGTAGATTATACCGTTTAACTAATACTGGTAAAGAAGTATTAGAAAATATAAAAGAAAATGAGGAAGAATAGAATTAAATTCTAGTTTTCCCACTTAACTATTTTTTATTAATTTTACTTATTCGAATAATTGAAGACAATCACATAGCTCCTCACGGAATTCAGGCAACCTTGCCGCAACAAAATACATTAGTAAATATTCTAAAAGCAATTTGTTTTTGTCATTGAAATCAAATTCACTAAGAATTTCAAAATCAAATGCATTGGAATTTTCAGCTTTCTGATCCAGCTTAAATTGAAACTTGATATCTTCTCTTAAAGCCTCATCAATATAATTATCCAATCTGGAACAGATCTCATTGGAAAAATTTATTGAAAGTTTAATGATTTTCTCCAAAGACTGTTCATCAATCTCTCTTCTTTTAAGTTCTGCCTTAAAGCTTCCATAATCCTGAAATCCATAAGGAACAAATCTGCCGGAAACCGTAGAGGCGCAATATTCGTTCAAAAGCAGCATATCATCGTTGGATAAGAAGAACCAAACGAAACTGTCAATGAACGGAGAATGATTGACATTGAAAATTTCACATAACAAACTGGAAATCAAATTGAACAGTATGCAATGAGCCAATTCATGAAGCAGAGCAGAAATCTGTGAAGAATCATCCAAACGCTCATCATAGAAAATCACATTACCGAAATTATGGCCCAATTCCCCTTCCCGACATTTCGGATAGCATCTTGCAAAAACCCCGCACAAGTTCAATATTTTCTCCTTGATGGTTTTTCCCTTGACTTTAGTATACTTTAGCTTTTCAAAAACGCTATTGAGAATATCAACATACATTTGAGGAGTTAAATTGTAATCTGCCAACAATTGAGTGTTATATTCTGAAAACAAATCATCAAAACTTTCAATATCTATTGGATTTAACTGAAAGGAACAATACTTACAGAATTTGGCCATATCATCATTGATTTCTCCACAGCAGGGACATATGTTTATCTTTGTTATCCTATTGCCGCAATGAACACAATAATTGTTGGTTTCAAAGTTTTCAGTTCCGCAAATATGACAAGTTTTCATAAAAATTTCCTTTTGATGTTTTTAAATCCGTCCTTGGCTTTCTTAATGGATTTATCCTTTTTGATAGCCTTTGAAATATCCTTACCGCAAAATTCACAAAAAATGGAATTATAATCGAGAATGGCTCCGCATGTACACACATATCTTGTTTTGATTGTTCTTTGAGGATTTAAAGGAGCATTGCAGTTAATGCAGAATTTTGCGTTCAGTTTATTTGAAGCCCCACAGGCACATTTCAAAACCTCATTCTCCCCGTCCAGACTTATTCCACAATCCTCACAAAAGGTATTTTTGATGTCGTTGGGTTTTGAACATGTGCAGAGAATCTTTATGTTGCTAGGTGAATAGTTGAACTTGTGTAAGGGAAATCCGCAGTTTATACAGAAAGAAGAATCAATATCGTTTTCCTCTCCACAAAAGCAAAACACCGGATTTTCATAAGTGAAATTAAAATTAACGTAATTCTTTTCACTTTCACCATCCTTTTCGTCAGCATTGGGAATCAGCCTTTCACCGCAATCCTCACAGTAAATGTTTTCTGGAGAATTTGCAGCACCGCAGCTTTCACATGTGACCTTTCCAACGATCGGATCATCCTTTTTGAATCTATCAACAAATTTCCCCCATCTGCTTTTCTTATGCTTTTCACCACAGTTGAAACAGAAATCATGATCCTTTTCATTTAAAAATCCACACTTTGAACACAAATAATAATTGAAATTCCTGTTGTTCCTATTGATGTAAGGGGAAAAATCTATGTCAAAATTAAAGAAACCGATGTCATGAATTGGAGGATTGAAAAGCAAATCCTCACTATCGATAGGAGAAAATGCTGTCTTCTCACCACAATTGGGACATGCTTCATCTGTAGGGACAATCCATGACCGCAATTCGGACAATAATGCTGATAAATCATAAAACCAAACTAAACTTTTTGCATGTTCTTTATTTTATCTACAAAGTCATCCAAAACGTCCTCTCCCAATCCTTCAAGATATTTGATTGAACCTGCACATTCATGACCGCCACCATCAATACCTGCAGATGGAATGTCTTCAGCTAACTCTGATACGATTGTGTTAACGCTAAAACCAAACATTTCGTTAACCGCATCAGTCGCCCTAATAACTCCAAAATCAGGACCATGACCAAGAGTTATGATTGGTTTATCTTCACCCAACTCCTTAACAACCTTATCGTGGACAAATCCACAGGTTTTACCGGGAGCAGGGAATGTGAATTTATGTGCAAATTTCTCCACATCCATTAAATTGAAGTAAATTCCATTGTCAAATTGGGTTTTTTCGATATTTGGAAGAGCTGCTTTAAGTTGAGTGTCAACTCTTTTCTGATATTCCTTATATAATGCTTCAATCATCTTATCATGCTTATCAACATTATCAATACCTACAATAGTATCCATTATTCCCCTACCATTCATAAATCTAAGGAAATAAGCTTCAAAATCAATACATTCAGCTACTTTTGCAGCATGCTCCTTATCAAATCCTTTTTCAGCCGCAATTTCCAAATACTGATAAACCTCTCCAGAATCTGCATGATCTCCCAATGCAGCAATAGCTGGAAGATGTTTGATTGTATCTTTTATTTCAGGGTTGATGATATGGGCAACTTCAGTGGCCAACGCTCCTGCAGTTAATTGGGAATCCCCACCTACAAGATAAGGATTTACATGAACGTCAACGTATTCATCCACTTCTACAGTTCCACCAACGATTTCCCCATCCTCTATTTCTTTTGTTATAAGCTCTCCAGGGAAGTGATGGTCAATTACAACAACTTCAATATCATAGATTTTTGCCTGCATCAATGCTGTAATGTCCTCTTCTGTTGAACCGTTATCCAAAAGTACAATTAACGGCAATTTTTGACCATGCCTTTCCTGATCTTCCAAAGCAAAGGACAAATCCTTTACAACATCTTCAAGCTCATAAAATGGTGCTTTACTTGGAGAACGTTTGAAATAATAATATTGGGCATCGCTGCTTTGATTTACCTTTTCAATTAATGGAATAACTGCCTTTTCCATAGCTATTCCTGCACAGATACCGTCTGCATCTGCATGATGCCTTACTAGAATTGATCTTCCATCCAAAATAGCCCTTCTTATTTTTTGAGCTGCCTCTCTCATTTTTGGCTTTAATCTGTTTAGAACATCACTTTTAACAAGGAAATCAACATCTTCAGGCTCTGCTCTCTTATTCAATGCTTCCTCTATAATTTGATAAAGCTTTTCCTTTTTAGCTCCATCCAATTTGGTTAAAGATTGGTTTTCAATCTGTGTTTTACCGCCATGCTGATTGACATCCCCAATAACCTCTACAGCATCTCCGACTTCAATGTCCGGGTATGCCCTAACTCCTGCCTGATCGAAAGCAGCCACCCATGTTACTCCTGTCTCATCAGTGATTGTGAATATTGTCGGACCTGAAGTCTGTTGAATTTGCAACACTTCACCGTCGATACGAACTACCTTGCCCATTTCGTCCTCAAGGTCTTCGATTCTGGTTCTTGGAATTTGTTTAGTTAATTTTTTAATGTTATAGTTGCTTACAACTGCAGGAGCCATGTCTATCTTATGTTCCCTTGGTTTTACTGCCACTATTTTTGTAATTACTTCATCTCCAACCTTATATCCTGAAGTATTGCATCTCATTAAACCCCATACATTGTTATTTAAGGTGACAAATGCTCCATATTTTTCCACTCTTGTTATTTTACCCTTGTAGAGATAATCCTTATTGATATCCTTCATTTCACATAATGGGTCGATTACATAAACATCTGTCTTTTGCTGTTCTTTCCTTGCCTTTTCTTCCTGCATCTTCATATGGCAGTCACGACAGATTTCAAATTTAGGATCAATCGGTTTTCCACATTTTTTACAGACACTTATTTCTCCTTTTCCATTGCAGTAATCGCAATCCTCATATACTGCAATTTGTCCTTTTCCATTACATATTTCACATGGAATATCCTGATCTGCTCCTAAATCAAATTTTGCCGCTGCTTTACTGTTCACTCCTTTAAAATGATTTCCCATTTCAAAAGAATCTGCATATCCTGTTCCGCCACAACTGCTGCACTCTTTATATCCTACAATGACAGAACCCTTTCCTTTACATTTTGGACAATCTTGCATCATGAAAAATAACTCCTATCAAATTAATATAAAAATAAATTATTCTATACACTATAATAGTTTAATATCTATTGAAAGAAGTATAAAAAATTTGTTTAAAATACAGTTAGGATTAAAGAAAAAATAATGAAAAATAAAAAAAGAGATTTAAGAATATGAAATTCTTAAATTAGTTTTCCCAGAGACCGTGTAAATTACAGTATTCTCTTACAACAATGTCATTTTCTGCAAGTACTTTTTCATCTACAATGAAAGTAGCTTCTGGGAGTTCACCAGGTTCTAATTCTTCAATTAATCTTTCGTCACCAACGATTAATTCAATGAATCTGATAGAATGTTCTTCTTCCATTGGGTGTTGTAATTCACCGACTTTTACAAAAACTGCACTTCCGTCAACTTCTACAACAGGAACGTGTTTAGCAGCTTTGTCACCTTCGGTTTGAGCATCTAATAAAGTCATTGGTTGATTACAGCAAACTAATTCGCCAACACCGTTATCTAATACTTCAACAACATTTCCACAAGTTTTACATTTATAAATTTGTCCTCTTTCAGTCATTTTTAAACTCTCCTAATTATTTCATTTTAATAATTAAATTTTATTATATATAAAATTATCGTAGTTTAATTATTCACCATGAGTTTCATAATAATTTTCAATGGCTGCTTGGAGGGCGTCTGCTGCTAAATTGGAACAGTGCATTTTTACTGGAGGAAGGCCGTCAAGCTCTTCTGCTACATCATTACGGGTGATTTTTAATGCCTCTTCCAATGTTTTGCCTACTGCCAATTCGGTAATCATACTGCTGGTTGCAATAGCTGCACCGCAACCGAAAGTTTGGAAAGAAATATCTTCAATAACATCATCTTTTACTTTTATGTAAATTGTCATTAGGTCACCGCATGTAGGGTTTCCTACGGTTCCTACACCATCTGCATCCTCCATTTCACCAGAATTTCTTGGATTTGCAAAATGATCCATTACTTTATCACTATACATCATCTTAATCACTTCTTACATTTTCCATGACTTCCACACATCATGTCATCATATTTTTCATCGGTGTTCCATAAAGGAGACATTTCCCTTAATCTTGCTACAACTTCCTTAATTGCTTCAGTAACAGTATCAACATCTTCCATTGAATTTTCCAAACCTAAGGACAATCTCAATGAACCGTGGATGTCTACAACAGGCAATCCTAAAGCCTGCAATATAGGTGAAGCCTGCAAGTCCTTAGAGGAACATGCTGAACCTGTTGACGCATCGATTCCTTTTGCGCTCAATAGAAGTATTAATGATTCCCCTTCAATAGCTGAAAAGCGGAAGTTGATAATGTTAGGAAGTCTTTCATACCTGTCTCCGTTTAAGTAGCTTTCCGGAACCTCTTCCAATACCTTATCAATTATTGCGTCCCTTATTGTAATGAGCTTTTCATAGTTTTCGTCAAGATTTTCAGCTGCCATTTCTGCAGCCTTTCCGAATCCGACAATTCCCGGAATGTTTTCGGTTCCTGACCTTAAGCCCCTTTCCTGTCCACCACCATGAATCAAAGGTTCTATTCTGGTTCCTTTCTTCAAGTACAATGCACCTACTCCCTTTGGACCGTAAATCTTGTGTGATGAGACTGACAATAGGTCTACACCCAACTCTTCAACGTCAACTGGAATTTTACCGAAAGTCTGAACTGCATCAGTGTGGAACTTGATTCCGTGTTCATTGGCTATCTTTCCAATTTCTGCTATTGGCTGGATTGTTCCGATCTCATTGTTTCCATGCATTATTGTAATTAGAATGGTGTCATCGCGAATTGCATTTTCCACATCTTCTACCTTTACTATTCCATTTTCATAAACCGGAAGATAAGTTACTTCAAATCCTAAACCTTCAAGGAAGGCTAATGTATTCTTAACTGCAGGATGTTCTATGTTTGATGTTATAATATGTTTTCCCTTGTCTTTATTTTTAAATGCAATGCCTTTTATTGCCATATTGTCTGATTCTGAACCTCCGCTTGTGAAAATGATTTCTTCAGGTTTTGCATTTAGAGCATCAGCCACTCTTTTACGAGCTTCCTCCAATGCCACTTTAGATTCCTGACCCAATTTATAAATAGTTGATGGGTTTCCAAATTCTTCAGTAAAATATGGAAGCATTTCTTTAACAACTTCCTCGTTTGTAGGTGTTGTTGCTGAATTATCCATATATATCATGTTTTCACCTAAATTTTGTCTAAAGCTTGCTCTATGTCAGCTATTATATCATCAGCATCTTCCAAACCGATAGACAATCTTATGAAGTCAGGTGTTACTCCAGTAGCTAATTGCTCTTCTGGAGACAATTGCTGGTGAGTTGTACTTGCTGGATGGATTGCAAGGCTTTTTGCATCTCCAATGTTTGCAAGATGTGAGAACAATTCAAGGTTGTCTATGAACTTTCTTCCCGCTTCCTCCCCACCTTCAATTCCAAATCCTAAGATTCCTGCGGATTTTCCGTTTAAGTATTTCTGATTGATTTCGTAAGTTGGATGGGATTTCAATCCCGGATAGCTTACCCATTTGACTTTTGGATGAGCTTCTAGGAATTCAGCCACTTTCAATGCGTTTTCGGAATGTTTATTGACTCTTAACTCTAATGTTTCAAGCCCTTGTAGGAATGCGAATGCATGTACAGGTGATAATGTAGCTCCAAGATCACGCAATAGTATTGCTCTTGCCCTCATTGTAAATGCGATGTTTCCCATTCCAGGAACATCCCCAAATGCATCCCAGTAAACGAGACCGTGGTAACTTGGGTCAGGTTCTGAAAATTGTGGGAACTTTCCATTTCCCCAGTTGAATTTACCTGAGTCTACGATGTATCCACCAATTGCTGTACCGTGTCCTCCAACGTATTTTGTTGCAGATGCTGCAATGATGTCTGCACCATGTTCCAAAGGTTTTACTAAACCTACTCCAATTGTGTTGTCAACTATTAGAGGAATATCGTGTTTATGTGCAATTTTTGATAGCTTTTCGAAATCAGGAACATCCAATTTTGGATTTCCAATTGATTCTACATAAATTGCCTTGGTTTTGTCTGTGATTGCATCTTCAAATGCCTGTAAATCCTGTGAATCTACAAATACCACATTTCTGCCTAAATCTCTTAATGTATAATCAAACAATTGGTAAGTTCCACCATAAAGATTATCTGCAGATACTATTTCATCACCTGGACCTGTCAAGTTCAATATTGCATAACTAATAGCTGCCAAACCACTTGATGTTGAAATTGCAGAATTTCCTCCTTCAACTGCAGCGATTCTTGCTTCAAATGCATCATTGGTTGGGTTTGTAAGTCTGGAATAGATTTGACCAAATTCTTCAAGTGCAAATCTTCTTGCAGCTTCCTCACTATCTTTAAAAACATAAGAAGAAGTTAAATAAATAGGAACCGCACGTGCTCCTGTTGCTGGATCAGGTTCTTCTTGACCTGCATGTACTCCCAATGTTGCTAATTTGTAATTTTTTTTATCACTCATTTAAATCACACCAAAATTTTATACAATAATTAAATAATTTTTATAATAATTATATTGTATTAACGCATATTTATCTTATATGGGAAATAAAAATAACTGCTGTTATATAACAATAGTTATTATTACTATATAAATATTATGATTGATTTTTCTAAAATAAAAAAAATAGTGAAGAATATTATCTTTTGAATATTCTTCTGATTGGTAATGCCATTAGCACTAACAAGAGCAATGCTATTGGATTACCTGTTTTAAGTTCATTATTACTTTGTGTTTCAGCCATAACAGTACCGTTTTCAACAGCACCATTATTTTTAGTCTCTTCCATTGTAAAGTTCATTTTAATAATTTCATCTGTGTAATTTTCATTTCCAGGTAGGGAAATGATAAATTCATTATTTCCAATTGGAATATTAGAAATTATTAGTTTTCCATATCCGTCTACAACATCAACAGAGTATTCAACGCCGTTTACGTTGATCATGATGGTTTCGTCCGCATCATTAGGAAGTCTGACTTCAACAACAACAGATTTTCCATCCTGAGTAGCTGTGATGACAGGTTTCAATTCAGCCTTTTCTATTGTGAAATTGGTTTCATTGCTTGAAGGGTTATAGTTCTTGTTTCCTTCAAATGCAACACCCATAGTATGGTTTCCTGCAGATAGCTTGTAGTCTATGTTAAACTTGCCCTCACCGTTTACAATGCTGACTGGGAATTCCCTATCGTTGATGGTGAGAATAGCGTTACCATTAACTCCTTCATCATGAGCACCTGTAACTGAAATTTCACCAGATATTGTATCACCGAAAGTTACATTCTTAACGGTGAGCTCATTGGTGGTATTTGCCTTGATTACAGTGAATACTGTGGAGTTTACGGTCTTGTTGTAATCCCCATGGCTATCTCCAGCATAGGAAGCTATTACCCTGTAATTTCCAGCATCCAAGACGCCTAGATTCAAGTCATAGGATCCGTTTATTTCTACAGTAATCTTTTCACCAGGATTTAGTCCTGCACTTAAAAGTCCTGAGTTTACCTTGTTTAAGCTTAATGTAACGTTGATTGGAATATCGAGATTGGTTGTGATGGTAACTACTTCATTGTCACCGTATACAATGTCAATGGAATCCAGATTGAGCTCAACCTCAACAGGCAATACCTTGAATTGAGATTCTGCAACAGCTGGGTTGTAGTTCTTATCTCCAGCGAAAGTTGAAGTGATTGTGTAGTCACCCGCACCCAAAAGGTCTGAAATGCTTAGGGAGCCTTTGCCGTCAGTCACTTCGATTTCGTAGGTCTTGCCATTGATGGCTATACTGACTGTTCCGTTCAAAGGAGCTGAACCGACGCCTGTTACAGTTACATTCACTTCAACGCTTTCCCCATAGGTCACGTCGCTGACATTCACTTCAATTGAGCTGTCTGCCTTTTCAACATTTACTGACTGGGTTTCAGATGAAGGCTTGTAGTTCTTGTCTCCAACAAATGTGGAATTTACGGAATAGTCTCCGGCATCCAAATCGTTAGGCAATTCAAATGAAGCCTTACCGTCCACAACATTAATTTCATAGTCCTTACCATTGACAGAAATGTTGACAGTACCATTCAAAGGAGTGGAATTAACACCAACAAGAGTCACAACACCAGTAATATTCTTACCATAAGAAACATCATCAAAGTCAACTGAAACAACAGCATCATCGGATTGCTCTACAGATACTTCCTGTGTTTCAGATGAAGGCTTGTAATTCTTATCTCCAACAAATGTGGAATTTACGGAATAGTCTCCGGCATCCAAATCGTTAGGCAATTCAAATGAAGCCTTACCGTCCACAACATTAATTTCATAGTCCTTACCATTGACAGAAATGTTGACAGTACCATTCAAAGGAGTGGAATTAACACCAACAAGAGTCACAACACCAGTAATATTCTTACCATAAGAAACATCATCAAAGTCAACTGAAACAACAGCATCATCGGATTGCTCTACAGATACTTCCTGTGTTTCAGATGAAGGCTTGTAATTCTTATCTCCAACAAATGTGGAATTTACGGAATAGTCTCCGGCATCCAAATCGTTAGGCAATTCAAATGAAGCCTTACCGTCCACAACATTAATTTCATAGTCCTTACCATTGACAGAAATGTTGACAGTACCATTCAAAGGAGTGGAATTAACACCAACAAGAGTCACAACACCAGTAATATTCTTACCATAAACAATATCATCAAAGTCAACAGAAACAACAGCATCATCAGATTTCTCTACAGTTACGGTTTTTATGTCGGTTGAAGCATTATAATCATTGCTGCCGTCAAATGTGAAGACGATTGTGTTTTCGCCTGCTTCCAATTCGTTAGGCAAGTCAAATGTAGCTTCACCGTCAACAACTTCAACTGAATAGTTCTTGCCACCGACTGTGATGTTGACATTTCCGTTCAAAGGAGCGGAATTGACTCCTGTAAGAGTCACATTACCTTTGATGTTTTCGCCATAGGTAATCGGATTGATTTCTGCTTCGATATTACTTTCTGCCTTCTCAATGCTGAAAGTCACTTCAGTGGCTGAAGGTGAATGGTTGCTCTCACCAAGGTACTGTGCAGTAACAGTATGGGCTCCTGCACCCAAAGTGATTTCCTTATCGAAAGTTCCCACACCATTAGTAACATTTACATTAAATGAAATTGTATCATCAATAGTGATTGTCACATTTCCATTAAGCTTTGTGTCATTAAATCCAGTTACTTCGATAGTTCCTTTAACTTTATCTCCATAAGTATATTGTCAAGTGTTAAAACAGTTTTGGAATCAGCATGATCAATATTGAAGATTTCTGCAGTTGTTGAACTGTTGTGGTTCAGGTCACCAAGATACATTGCATTTACTGCATACTGGCCTTTTGGCAAGTTAGTATTTATATTTACAACACCATGACCGTTAGATACATCAACATTGTATTCCTTGCCCTCTATTTTTAAAACCACACTACCTTCCAAGTTTTCGTCTACATTAACTTCACCAGTCAGATTTTCACCGTATTTCATATCAACCAATGAAATGTGAACCTGACTTGAAGCCTTGTTTATTGTAAACTCGGTTGAAGCTTCTGAATCTGTCAAGTTCTGGTTTCCTGTGAACTTGACTGTCGCTGTGTAATTGTCAGCGTCGAAGATTTCTGAAATGGTTGTAAAACCTCTTCCATCCTCAATGTCAACAACAAAGGTCTTTCCATTGACTGTTACAGTAACCTGGCCAGTGTAGCCTTCGCCGTTGACCAGAACTTTCACGTCCACTACAATAGAATCTCCGTAGGTTATATTGTTAACGGAGATTTCACAGTCAGGAGTAGCCTTTTCAACTTCAAATGTGGTGTCGTCTGCAGAGTCCAAATGATTCTTGTCACCTGTGAAATTGACATTGGCACCATATTGGCCTGCCGCCAAGTTGATATCCAAGTCAAATGCACCTTCACCATTGGTGATGGTTACAGTGAACTTTTTACCATTGATTTCAACAATTGCTTCACCATTCAAGTTGTCTGAGACTTCCACTGTTCCCTTGACGTTTTCTCCAAAGGTAATGTCTAAAACGTCAATTGAAACTGAACTAGTTGCCTTGTAAACAGAAAATTCAACAGTAGCTTCAGAACCTGTAAGATTCTCATCTCCAGCTAACTCAACGGTTGCTGTGTAATTGTCAGCGTCGAAGATTTCTGAAATAACAAGTGAACCTGTTCCTCCTGTAACGTCCACAACAAAGTTTTCACCACCAATAGCTACTTCAACTTCACCAGTATAACCTTCGCCATTGACTGTAGCAGTAACCTTAACCTCAAGTTGATTTCCATAGGTTATGTTGTCGATTGAGATTGTACATTCTGAAACTGCCTTGTTGATTGTGAAATTGACCTTGTCGCTTCTTGAAGAAAGATAGTCGTCATTTCCAGTGAATTTTGCATAGTAGTTGGAATATTTGCCTGCAGCATAATTTTCCAATGCGGTTGAAGCCTTTCCATCTGCATCGAGGTTTGTTGTATCAATAAGATTTCCATTGCCATCGTAAAATTCAACCTGGCCTGAAACAGGATTTCCGTTGACTGCTACGGTAGCGCTCAAGACTATGTCTTCACCATGATTTACAGGTGAATTGGAAGTTAAGTCAACAACAGGGACGTCGATGGTTAATGAAAGGGATTGGCCGTCAACAGTACCTACAATATGGTATTCTCCACCCATATCTGTGGTTAGGGTGCTGGTAGCTGCATTTTGGATGGATCCTTCTGCAGGGTCAAAGCTTCCAAAGTTTGTAGAGAAGCTGTAGTCCCTTACAGGCAATTCTTCAGCATATTCTGTTTCGCCATTTTCGTCTTTAACTTTGAATGATAAAGTAAATCTGTCCTTATCTTCTGAAAGCTCCAATATCAACCAGTTGGAAACATCAAAACCTTCAACGCCGTTTACGGTGTTGTTACCCCACCAATTGCCATCAGCAGTTACCTTTGAAGTTCCATAAATGTTGGAGCCGCTTTCTGCAGTGTTGTTGTAGAAAACGGAATTGTCTATAGTTGCATAAACATTTCCCGGCAAATTCAATGCTCCACCATTTACCCCTGCAGTATTGCCTACAAATGTTGCATTGTAGAACTTGAATGTAACTGATGATGAAGTGTCAACGCCTATAGCCCCACCGCTATTGGTAGCTGTATTGTTGATGAATGTACAGTTGTTGAAATTTTCATTAAGAACATAATTGGTATTCCTTAAGTAAAAAGCACCACCATTTATTGCAGTATTGTTGATGAATGTAAAGTTCACTAACCCATCTATCTTTGCATAGTAACCGTATATTGCTCCACCATTGTATCCTGAATTATTAATAAATACAGAATTGTAGTTGGTGTAGTAAATGTCATTAGTATAGATAGCACCACCATAGCTGTTAGCATGGTTGTTGATAAATGTACAGTTGTTCAACCCACGTACTGTTGAAGCATAGATTGCACCACCATAAAGATGGTCAGCAGTGTTGTTGATAAATGTACAGTTTACAAGTGCATACCATTTTCCAGCTATAGCCCCTCCAGCATTATAAGCATAACAGCCTATAAATGTACAGTTTGTAAAAGTCATGTAATGGCTAGCTGAGTTGATGTCAATAGCTCCACCCTGCCATGAACTGCAATTTATGAAAGTACAATAGGATGGTATGAGCTTACCATTGGTAGATATAGCACCTCCTACACTGTTACCATGGGATACATGGTCATTTACAAATGAACAGTTGGTCACCACCAATACAGATTTGGTATTTGAAGAATAGATGGCTGCACCTTCAGTATTGTCTCTAGGCGGCTTTGCATTGATAAGGTTTACATTTTCAAAAGTTACTGTAATCTCATTATTAATAATGAACAGGTTGGTCTTGTTTCCACCGTCAACGGTAGCATATCCACTTCCGCCTTCCTCATGTCCTATAATTGTAATTGCTTTGCTGATTAAAATAGTGGAATTGACGCTGTAATAGCTATTATTGAGATATAATATCCCACCATCCTCAGTATTGTCAATAGCTACCTGCAAATCATGAGTGGATTTGGGAGGATTTACGGGATTTGAAGAGCCGTTCCCTGTAATGTTAATATCAACACTGGGATTTCCCCATTCCCCTTCAGTGCCATTGACGTTTACATCAGCACTAACAACGGATGAAAAACATAAACAAACTAATAAACCAATAATAATTAACCTATACAGTTTCATTTATATTCTCCTTTATTAAAAAAAAAACTAAGCATGAAATGAAAACTTAATCATGTCATACCCAATTCATAAAAACCATTGTTAACCAAAATATAGTTAACATAAATATATCTTATTTGAATGCATATAAACATTGTTATAAATGCATGCATAAATAGGAAAAAATTTGCAAAATGGAAACTGATTAAATAAACATCACTAAAAATGTTCAATTTTTAAAAAAAAAAGAGAATTAAGAAGATTATTTTTTAAATATTCTTCTTATCGGTAATGCCATTAACACCAGCAATAATGCCAATATTGGATTACCTGTTTTTTCGACTACTGAGTTCCTTTCGATTTTATTAGCTGTTTTTCCTGCATTGTCACCCATTTGAGCGCCATTGCCACCATCATCTGTTTCGTTTTTCGGTACTGTGAAGTTTAAGCTTATCTGTTTATCAGTATAATTCTCGTTTCCAGGGAAACTGATAGTAGTATCGTGTTTTCCGCTTGAAACGTTAGGAATTGTAAGTTTTCCTATACCGTTTTCAACAACAACAGTATGATTGACTCCGTCCACATTGACTATTACGTTTTTGTTTACGGTTTCCGGCATTTTGATATCTATTTCAATAGAATCACCGTTGACCTTGGTTGAAACGTTCATTTCAGGCTCTGCCTTGTCAATGCTGAATGAAGTTTGATTGATTGATGGATTGTAGTTTTTATTTCCATTGAAAGCTACTGCAAGAGCGTGATCACCGGCAGGCAAGTCGTTAGGAATGGAAAATGATCCCTTACCATTGGTCAATGGCACATCATAGTCCTTGCCTGCAACGGTTAGGGTAGCTGTACCATTGATACCTTCACCATGAGCTCCGGTAATCAATACGTCACCGGTAATGTCATCACCGAAGACGACGTTGTCGATGTTGAGCTCATCGGTTGTGTTTGCCTTGCTTACTGTGAAAACAGTTGAGTTTACGATGCTGTCATCATCATTTTCATGACTTACGGTCAATCTGTACTGACCTGCATCAAGCATTCCAAGACCTAAATCAACGGATCCCTCAAGCTCTACCCTTGTGCTTTCGCCTGGTTTTAGAGCAGCTGATGAGGAGAGGAACCTGGAGTCCCCTATCTTGGTCAGGGTCAATGTGACGTTGATTGGAACTTCCACATTGGTCTTGATGGTGACAACCTCGTTGTCACCGTAGGTGATGTTGATTGAATCTACGGACAGTTCAATGTTCTTTACAACATCGAATGATGATTCAATTTCAGAACCTGTGTAGTTTTCGTTGCCTTCAAACTCGACTTTGGCTGTGTATTCGCCAGGTGTCAAGTCATTAGGCAAGTCAATTGTTCCTTTTCCGTCAACAACCTCAACCTGATACTCCTTATTGTCAATGGTGACTGTTACGGTACCGTTCAATCCGACACCGTTTCCAATAAGACTTACTTCACCGGAAATGTTGTCCTTAGCTGTGATATTGTCCATGGTTACAGTCATTTGGCTTGATGCTCTGTTAACGGTGACTGATGAAGTGTTTTCAGATCCATTGTAATTTCCTGTCTTTTCAGTGAAGCTTACTGAAATATCGTAAGTTCCAGCAGGCAAGACTTCAGGAACCTCCAATGAACCTGAACCGTTAACAACCTCAACATCATAGTCCTCGCCACCAATGGTAACAGTTGCAGTACCGTTAAGACCTTTGCCATTACCAACAGCTGAAACATCAACGCTTACATTATTGCCGTAAGTCACGTTATCACAAGCTATGCTAATTTGGCTTGATGCTCTGTTAACGGTGACTGATGAAGTGTTTTCAGATCCATTGT
>NZ_JAUNXR010000004.1:0-100987 GCF_030539665.1 Methanobrevibacter sp. | reverse complement strand
CAACATCATAGTCCTCGCCACCAATGGTAACAGTTGCAGTACCGTTAAGACCTTTACCTTCACCGGTAGCTAAAACTTCAATGTTAAGGTTCTCTCCGTAAGTTATGTTGTCACAGCTTACTGAAACAGCTGAATCTGCCTTCATGACATCAAATGTCTTGTTGACTTTGGATGGATTATACATCTCGTCACCATCAAATGATGCGGAAACGTCATATTGGCCTACAGGCAATTCATTGGCTATGTCCACAGAACCCTTTCCGTCAACAACATCAATAACATAGGTCTTGCTGTTGATTGTAACATTTACGGTTCCGCTGATAGGATTGCCGTTGCCTGTAAGTGTTACGTTACCTTTGATATTCATACTGTAGACAACATCCTCCAAACTGATTTCAACGTTGGAATCTGCCTTTTCCACTGCAAAATTGATCTTGTTACTGTATGCCGGAATGTAATCGTCGTTACCTTCGAATTTAGCATAATAGTGTGAGTAATCTCCAACAGGACAGTTTGACAATGTAAAGCTAGCAACTCCGTTGCCGTCAGTGTCTGCCTCTCCTAGAAGATTGTCTTCGTTATCGTAAAATGCAATTTTGCCTTCAACAGGAATTGAGTTGTAATGTGTTTTTGTGGTAAAAACAACATCCTCTCCCAACTTTACAGGAGATGTGACATCCAATTCAACATAGGGAGCCTCTACTACATATGCAAAGGACTGGTTGTTTACCTTACCTAGAATATGATATTCTCCACCCCTATCAGCATACAAATAAACTGTTGCAGTGTTGTTGATGACACCTTCAGGGTTTTCGAAATAACCCATATCAGTTGTGAACTCATATTTTACATTCGGCAATATGTCTTCAAAGTCCTCAACATCGGTTCCGTCTGTCTTTTTGAATTTAAGGATGAACCTGTCTCCTTCATCATCACAGGTTAAAATCAACCAGTCTGAAATTGTCACGTTTTCAATAGGCTCCACATCGTTGCTACCCCACCAGTTTCCGTTAGCAATGGCTGGCTTGTTGGATTTTATTGTGACTGTGCCTTTTCCTCCAGTATTGTTGTAGAATACTGAATTTGTAATGTTTGCTGACACATCAGTAATAACGATAGCTGATCCTACGCCAGGACAATGGGTGTTGTCGAATGTGGAATTGATTATGGTCAATTTTGGATTGTTTCCACTTGATTCAAAGTTAATGGCTGAACCGTCAACAATATTTGTTCCCCTTTCACATGTGTTGTTTTCGAAAGTGAAATTGACAAATGTGAAGGAACCGTATTTTTCATAGATTTTTAAAATGGTTTGATATCCCTGTTGTTGACGAATGTGAAATTTTCCATCACCAGATCGTGTCCCTCGTTTTGGGTAAAGATATACATGATGTTTCCACCATAGTTTCCGTCAAAATAACAATTGTTTATGTTTTTCGGGTCTGAAATACTACGGAGAGTTACCGCAGCTACAGTCCCGTAAAGACAATTGTTCTCTATGAATGTACAGTTGACAAGTTCCTTGATAGACATTGCATCAATTGCACCAGCTTCGATTACTCCAGTATTGTTGTAGAATACTGAATTGCGGATCGCGAGATTGTAACCCAATATTGCTCCACCTAACGGCCAGGCATAATTCTTTTCGAAGTAACATCCATCCACATCACCACTTGCAAATTGGTTGTCCACATACAGTGCACCTCCATTGGATGCTTCACATGAAAGGAATGTTGAATTCTTGGCTGAAACGTATTTTTTGGAGGAGATTGCTCCACCGTTTCCGTTTGAAACGCAATGATTGAAGTTACAGTCCTCAACATATATCTTTGCATTCTTCTTGTCGGAAATAGCCGCCCCGCCGGCATTGCCTTTCGCATCTGTGAAGTTGATGTTTTTGAATGTGACTGTGGCCCCGTTGAATAACTCAAACAGGTTGGTCTTGTTTTGTCCATCTACTATTGAAAACCCATTATCATTTTCAGAACTTCCAATAATGGTTATTGTCTTGTTGATGATAATTGGAGAATCCAATCTATACAATGTGCTGTTCAAGTACAGCACTCCTCCGTCTGGAGTATCGTCAATGCTCTTTTGCAATTCATGTGCTGACTTCTCCGGCATCACCGGAGTAACGTTTTCAACGACTGTGGAGTTCGGTGTTATGTTAACACTTGGATTGCCCCAGTCGGTTTCGTTTACAGATACGTCAGGATCAGCACATGCTGTTGTTGAAAAACATAATACAACCAATAAACCAATAAGCATTAGTTTATAAAGCTTCATTATATTTATCCTCAATTTTTTAATAAGTAAACCATAAAATCATTTGTTAGAATGTTAGATTAAGAAATTTGTTGCTTTGATAGAAAATTTGTAAGATCAGATAACTTATGTTTCATTTTATAGCATTTTTTTATTAAAATTATTAATTACACTCCAAAATGCAATTAACATATATACTATTTGTTATCAAACATATAAAGATTGTTATAAGTGTAAAAAAAACTCGTGAGAAAAATTAAAAAAATAAGATTTCCATATTATAATATAGGATAGTTCATATAGACTATCAATAAAAACAGGAGATTAAATTATGAAAACCGTAGCAATTGTAGGAAGCCCTAGAAAAGGGGGAAACTGCGACATACTAGTAAACGAACTTGCAGAAAAGCTCGAGGGAGAAAAAAAGATTTACTACCTCAATGAAATTGACATGAACTACTGTGAAGCATGCCAAAAGTGCCAGACCGGCGACTGCGTTCAGGATGATGACATAAACAAGATTGTGGACGAAATGATGGAAGCCGACCTCTTCATTTTCTCATCCCCAATATACTACGGCCAGATGACCGCACAGGCAAAAACATTGGTAGACAGATTCTATCAGGTATCACAGAACCCTAACAAAAGCTTGGAAGGAACCAAGGTTGTACAGATATTCACCCAGGCAAATCCGACAGAAGCATTTGACGCATACATCGACTCAATGAAAACAATGCCTTTCGGATATGTTGGAATGGATGTTATCGACACGGTGGTTGCACGTGGAGCTATGGGAAAAGGAGAAAACGACCAATTAGCAAGTGCAATCGAACAGATAGAGAAAATAGGAAATGATTTATTATAATCATTTCCACAAAACTTTTTTTGATAATATGAAAACATTAGCTATTGTGGGAAGCCCAAGAAAAGGGGGAAACTGCGACATACTAGTAAACGAACTTGCAGAAAAGCTTGAAGGGGAAAAGGAAATAGTATATCTCAATGACATCAGGATGAATTTCTGCCAGGCATGCCAAAAGTGCCAGACAGGAGACTGCATCCAAAAGGACGACGTAAACTATGTCATTGACAAAATCAGGGAGGCAGACCTTTTCGTATTCTCATCACCGATTTATTTCGGGGATATGTCAGCACAAGCAAAGAACCTTATTGACAGGTTTTATCAGATATCACAGAATCCAGACAAGACCCTTGAGGGAACAAAGGTCGTGCAGATATTCACCCAGGCAAATCCAGGCGATGACTTTGATGTCTATATTGACTATTTGAAATGTGCCATCTACGGCTATTTGAAAATGGAGGTTGTCGATACTGTAGTTGCACGTGGAACAACCGAAAAGGGAAGCTACGACCAGCTAGCCGGCGCAATCCAGCAGATAGAAAAAATAGGAAATGATTTATTATAATCATTTCAATTAATAATTTTTTAAAAAAAAGAAAATAAATTAGTGAAATAAACCTAATCGTTTATTTCATAACCCAATTCGTTCAGATTGTCTCTGATCTTGTCGGACAATTCATACTGTTTTTCATTTCTCAACTGGAGACGTACGTCTGCAATCAAGTCCAGCAATTCGTCTGAAGGACCGTTTTCCTCAACCACTTCAAAGCTTATTCCGAATATGTCACTTACTGTGTCCAGGAATTTTTTGATGGCTGCCGCGTCTTCAGCTGTTATTTCATCAAAGTCTGTGGCATTTATTAAATTGAAAATGCTTGCTATTGCCTTTGGAGTGTGGAAATCATCGTTCATTGCGTTGTAGAACTTGTCTGAAAATTCTTTAAGGAATTCTGACTCTTCCGCTTCCCCTTCCGCCTTTTCGCTAATTCTTGCATAATAGTTTCTTATTCTGTTTAATGTTGCTCCTGCCTGATGCAAGTTATCCTTTGAGAAGTCTATAGGGCTTCTGTAATGTGTAGAAAGAACGAAGAATCTGAATGTTTCGGCATCGTATTCCTCAAGGAGATCCCTTATTGTTATGAAGTTGTTGAGGGATTTTGACATTTTCTCACCTGATACATTGAGGAATCCTGTGTGAAGCCAGAACTTTACCATTGGAGCCTTTCCGGAAACGGCTTCCATCTGTGTGATTTCCGCTTCGTGGTGTGGGAATATGAGGTCAAGGCCTCCTCCATGAACGTCATATTGTGGTCCGAAGTAGTATTCGGTAATTGCAGTATCCTCAATATGCCATCCAGGCCTTCCAGGTCCCCATGGTGATTGCCAGGTAGGTTCGTCCTCTGCAGGTTCCCTTTTCTTCCAGAGAGCAAAGTCGTTGTGGTTTTTCTTTGTTGTCTTAGCTATTTCCCTATGGCTTTCAAGCTCTTCAGGTTTTCTGTTTGCCAGCTTTCCGAATTCAGGGAATTTTGCTATTTCAAAGTACACTCCGTCTTCAGTTTCATATGCATATCCCATGTCAATTAATCTTTCGATTTGGTCAATTATTTCAGGCATATGATCAGTAGCTCTTGCAAATAAATTAACACCAAATACATTTAATTTATGCATGTCTTCAATGTATCTTTTTTCAAACTTCTTAGCTATATCACTTGCAGACTGATTTGTCTCTTTCGCCCTGTTTATAATCTTGTCATCAACATCAGTAATGTTTTGAAGATAGAACACGGCATAGCCAAGATGTTCAAGATATCTTTTAATGGTATCGAATGAAATGTAAGTTCTCCCATGGCCTATATGAGCATCATCATAAACTGTAGGGCCACAAACAAACATGTTAATACGATTATCATTAATAGTTTCCAAATCCTGTTTATCTCTTATTAATGTAGAATAAACTTCCATAAAAATAACCTCAAAAAAATATAATAATAAAAAATTAATTTTGAACTTCGGAACCCATGCAGGCCTGACAATCCTCACCAAGCTCGCCATGGTCTATTCCCAATTGCTCCAGAACATCCTGAGTTTCTATCTGCTTACAGATGGAGCATGTTCTGCCAATGATGTCGGTTTTTTTAGCGGTTCCATCAGCCAATTGCTGTGCGAATTCTGCAATCAAATCCTTTACATGGCCACTAAGCTTTACGCCGTTTCCTCTCTTGTCAGTTATGTACTGTGAAACGGCAGGCTGTGTGATGTCCATAAGCTGGGAAACTTCCTTTTGCTTCATTCCCAATGCAAGTAAATCCTTGGCCAGCTCTGATCTTATTGCTGGTATGACATACCATACTACAATCTCACAAGGTGGTTTCATCTAATTCCTCCTCAATTCCATCAACATAATCTACAAGGCATAGATCATGCTGCTCATATAATACCTTAATTTGCTTATCGGTTTCATAGTGAAGTTCGAATAGCTGTTTAATAACATCTGATACAGGGTCCGGAAGATTACCGTGCTCAAGATCAACCTCTTTGATTGGCTCCCCTTCCCTTTTTACAATTCTTCCAGGAACTCCAACGCAAGTACAGTTAGGAGGAACATCCTTAAGAACAACGGCACCAGTACCTATCTTGGAATAGTCACCGACCGTTATGTTTCCCATCACCTTGGCGCCGGCACCAATAATGACCCCCTTTCCTATGGTAGGATGTCTTTTCCCCTTATTGGTTGTGGTTCCTCCGAGAATTACGCCCTGATAAATCAAGACATCATCACCCACTTCAGCGGTTTCCCCTATTACAATACCCATTCCATGGTCAATGAAAACACGTTTTCCTATTGTAGCCCCTGGATGAATTTCAATACCTGTCAGGAAACGCCCCCAATTGGAATTGATACGAGCCCATAGCTTAAAGCCATGATTCCAAAGGTAATGACTTACCCTATGAAAAATTAAAGCATAGAATCCAGGATAACATAAGAAGATTTCTATCGTGCTTCTCGCCGCAGGGTCTTTTAACTTGATTGCTTTAATCTCTTCTTTTAAAGTTTTAAACATTTGGAAACCTCATAGGTGATTAATATTATATTTTTTAGACAACCATATTAATAAACATTGTTATATTATCCAAATATCCAATCAACGGAAAGATATCTGTCACCAGTATCCGGCAAAATGGCTATTATCCTCTTTCCATTGTTTTCCGGTCTTTTGGCCAATTCCAGGGCAGCCCATGTTGCAGCACCTGATGAAATCCCTGCAAATATCCCCTCGTTTTTGGCCAGTTTCAAAAGCATGTCACCGGCATCCTCATCCCTGACCGGAATGATTTCGTCGATGAGTTCTGTGTTCAGCACTGACGGGACAAATCCTGCACCGATTCCCTGTATCCTGTGAGGTCCCTTTTCCCCTTTTCCCAAAGTCTGTGATGACTCAGGTTCAACTGCCACTATCTGGATTTCAGGATTATACTCCTTCAGCACTTCAGCAATCCCTTCAAGGGTTCCTCCGGTTCCCACTGCACTTACAACAATGTCAACTTCCCCATCGGTGTCCCTGAGGATTTCCTGTGCTGTTGTTTTCCTGTGGATTGCTGGGTTTGCAGGATTGTCGAACTGCTGAAGAATTATTGAATTTTCAATCTCCTCATTTAGCTCTTCGGCCTTTGCGATTGCACCGGCCATTCCCTCGCTTCCTGGAGTAAGGACTATCTCGGCTCCGAAAACCCCCAGAAGTTTTCTTCTCTCGATGGACATTGTCTCAGGCATTGTAAGGATTAGCCTGTATCCCTTTGATGCAGCTACAAATCCAAGTGCAATTCCTGTATTTCCGCTTGTGGGCTCTATGATTACAGTGTCCTTATCTATCAGTCCTTTTTCTTCAGCGTCCTCGATCAATGAAACTCCAACACGATCCTTTATGCTTCCTGTTGGGTTGAATGACTCTACCTTCACAACAACCTCGGCATCCATGTCCCTTGTAAGATTGTTCAGCCTTACAAGAGGGGTGTTTCCTATAGCCTCGGTCATGTCGTTTAAAATACCTCTTTTCAATTCTGGAATATCTACCACATTATCACCTGTTTATAGTTTATGAAACTAATCAAAAATATGCTTTAGCCTTGAAATGATTGACTCGTGGGAATTCATCTCTTCCATTGGAAGCTCGTCATAGAACAGGTTGTTGATGAAGAATTCCTGGCTGTCCACCCTTTCGTCGATTACAGGTATCCGTACCATGTCACCGTTAATGTCGATTTCCCTGGCCTTCACGTTGTCCGAAAGCATTATGTTTATCATGTCAAGAATCCTGTGCCTTATATGCCTATCCTCTATTGGAAAACCTATCTCAACCCTCTTTTCCGTGTTCCGAGTCATGAGGTCGGCGCTTGAAAGATATATTTCGCAGCTATCACCAACGCCGAAGCAGTAGATTCTGGAATGCTCCAGGAACCTTCCGACGATGCTGATGATTCTTATATTGTCGGTAACATTTGGGATTCCCGGGATTATGCAGCAGATTCCCCTGATTATGAGCTTTATGGTAACTCCTACAATCGATGCCCTTTGAAGCATGTCAATGAGGTCCCTGTCAGTAAGGGAATTCATCTTCATTATTATCAGCGCAGGCTTTCCGCTTCTGGCCAAGGCCACCTGTTCACAGATCTTGTCTGCAATGTTTGACTTGAATGATGTTGGGGAGACTATCAGCTTCTTGTAGTCGCCGTCCAGATTGTCAAGGGACATGTTCTGGAAGAAGAGAACTGCATCCTCCCCTATGTCGTTTCTGGATGTGATGTAGCTCAGGTCAGTATAGAGCTTTGATGTCTTTTCATTGTAGTTTCCTGTTCCCAATTGTGTAATGTATTCAAAGCCGTTCTTCGCCCTTCTTGTAATCAGGCATATCTTGGAATGGACCTTGTACTCTTCAGAGCCGTAGATTACATTGCACCCTGCCTCTTCAAGAACTTCAGCATAGTTCAGGTTGTTCTGCTCGTCGAAGCGTGCCCTAAGCTCGATCAATGCTGTAACCTCAATTCCATTGTCCAGGGCATCAAGGAGGTACTGGACTATCTTGGATACCTTGGCAAGACGATATATTGTAATCTTGATTGAGACAACCCTATCGTCGTTTGCGGCTTCCTTAAGAAGCTTGAGGAACAAATCCATTGACTCGTAGGGGTAGAAGAAAAGATAGTCCCTTTCAAGCACCTGCTCAATCATGCTCCTGTTTTTCAAAAGGTTTGGAGGATAATTTGTCACGAATGGCCTGTATGAAAGCTTCTGATAAAGGTTGACGTTTTTTGACTTGATATGGTCAATCAACGGGAAGACGAATTCCATGTTCAGCGGACTGTTGGAAACCTGAATCTGATTCTTCCGGATGTTGAGCTTTTCGGTTAGAAAATCAACAAGCTTCTTGTTTTTATTTCTGTAGAACTGGAGGCGTATTGGAGCCAGCCTTGAGCGTTTCTTGAGGATTTTCTTAACCAGTTCACGATAGTCGTCGTCAGAGTCAATCTGCTCATGGAGAAAGCTGATGTCTGCGTTTCTTGTAACTGACATCACTGTCTTGAACTTCACGCTATAGTTTGTGAAAATCTGGTCTGCGTAATGAAGAATGATGTTTTCCATCAGGATGAAGTTGAAGCCCTCCCCCGGAAGGAAAACAAGACTGTCCAATGACTCCGGAACCGGAATGAAGCCGAACTCGGTTTCATCATCATCCCCCTTAAGCTTTAGAACTATGTACAGGGCGTTGTTCCTGAAGTGTGGGAATGGATGGTTGAAGTCGATTATCTGAGGGGAGAGAATCGGGAAAACGAAATTGTCATAGTATTCGTCGATGAAATCCCTCTGTGACTGGTTCATCCCTTCAAATGAAACCTCCCTGATGTCAAAGAACTCCAGCTGTTTGGAGACATCCATATATACCCTGTCCTTGAACCTGCAAAGCTCCTTTGTCCTTTTGAAAATCCTGTCAAGCTGCTGTGAGGCGGTAAGGCCGGACTTGTTGTCCCTGTAGTCCGAATCAATAAGTGACAGATCATGGAGTGTTCCGCAGCGAACCATATAGAACTCATCAAGATTGCTTGTAAATATTGAAATGAATTTGAGACGCTCCAGAAGAGGGACTGTATCGTCACATGCCTCCTGAAGAACCCTTTTGTTGAACTTAAGCCATGAGAGTTCCCTGTTTTGAGTGTAGCTGTAATCCCTAGTCATCCTTTCTACCTAGCTTGTGGTTAAGGTATCCTTCCCTGACTCCGAACTTGCTGACCTGCATCTCCTCTACGTTGAAATGGCTGCAGAGCTCCTGTATTATCAGAAGTCCCGGAATCATCGTGTGGATTCTTGCAGGCTTTGATGCGAGAAGCTTGCTGTAGGTTTCCTTGTCGTTGCCCGGCAGCTCTTCCCTTAAAAGTTCAAATACCTTTGGAGAGATTATCCTCTCCTTTCTTTCAACCAGCTTCAAATCCCTTGAAAGCTTAAGGATTGCCCTTACTGAACCTCCAACGGCACACATGAACCTGTAGTCCTTTTTTGGAATCTTCTGCCTTTCGATTTCGTATCTGACCCTGTCAACAATGGCCTTGGATTCTGATTCCGTAGGGACCAGCATGCCCACATAGTCGTTGAAAAGGCTTAGGGAGCCTATCGGGAGGCTGTAAGCGTCCTTGATTTTCCTGTGCTTGTAAAGGACAACCTCGGAACTTCCCCCACCAACGTCAATAAGAACCCCTGTGGCCTTGTCCATTATGGAGATTGAACCCAGGAAGCTGTACTTCCCTTCGGTCTTTTCATCGAGAACCTCTATTTTAAGATCCAAGTCGTCCCTTATAAAATTCAGAACCTTCCCTGAATTGCTGATGTTTCTCAGGGAAGCTGTTGCGAACATGTTGAAATTTTCCACATGCAAATAGTTCAGGTCTGCCTTGATGTCCTCCAGGACATTGGCCAGTTTTGAAATGCCCTTATCGGTAAGCTTCCCTTTCCTTATGTAGGAAACCAGTCCTAGAGCATACTTTTTTGATAAAAGAAAACGAGCGTTATCATCAATAATATCATAAATGTTCAGTCTTACAGTATTGGAGCCTATATCTACAATCCCATAAAGCATGTTTTTCACCTCAATAAGAATATTGAAGTGAAGTTATATAAACTTAATCACAACCGTTGTGATGGTCACAGTAGTCTGCCACAGGGCAGATTTCGCACTGCATGTGGTTCGGCTTGCAGATGGTCTGGCCAAACTGAACCATATAGTCGTTGAGGACAAGCCAATCCTCACGGGGAACAATCTTTACAAGCTCCTCCTCGGTCTCCTCAGGGGTTTTTGTATTTACCATACCCATGAGATTGGAGATTCTGTGAACATGTGTGTCAACAGGGATTGCAGGCTCCTCAAAAGCATAGACAAGAACGCAATTGGCTGTCTTTCTGCCCACACCAGGCAATGTGAGAAGCTCCTTCATGTTGTCCGGAACCTTTCCGCCGAACTGGTCAATGAGGATGTTTGAAACCTCCTTGATCCTTCCGGCCTTTACCCTGTAGAATCCTGCGGACTTTACAAGCTTTTCTATCTCCTCTACAGGAGCATCTGCAATTTCATAGATGTTCTTGTAGACTGAGAAAAGCTCTGCAGTTGCCTTGTCCGTGTTTTCATCACGTGTTCTCTGGGAGAGGATGGTTCTTATTAGAACCCTATATGGGTCCTTGTCCTCGAAAAACCTCAAGTCGTAGATCTCATCCAGTCCGTCTATTATTCCCTTTATCTCTTCTGTTGTCTTCATCGTCTATTCCTCCACCAGTTCTAGATTCAAGCCTATTGACTCCATTGCCTCTATGAAGTTAGGGAAGGAAACATCAAAAACCTCCCCGTTTGTAACGCTGACCTCATGCTTGAGGTTGATCAGTGAAAATGCCATTGCAAGCCTGTGATCTCCGTGGGAGTCAACGGTGCCCCCGTGGATTCCTCCTGTTATGGACATTCCGTCCTCGTATTCTGTTAGTTCGCAGCCGAGCTTTTCAAGCTCCCTGCAGGTGGTGTCTATCCTGTCAGTCTCCTTGACCCTTGCATGCTTTACGCCTGTAATGTTGGTTGTTCCTTCTGCCAAAGCGGCCAGGATTGCTACTGTGATTAACAGATCCGGAGTGTTTGAAAGGTTGATGTCGATTCCTTTTAGATTTCCATCTGAATTTATGATTACTGAATCGTCATTTCTTGTGATTTCCGCACCCATCATCTCCAGAATGTCCAGAATCACCTTGTCCCCCTGCTTGGAATCCCTGAAAAGGTTCTTCACCTCAACATTACCTCCAGCTATTGCAGCGGCAGCCAAAAGATAGGAAGCGGAGGAATAGTCCCCCTCAACAGTGTACTCTGTAGGCTTGTATTTCTGTTTTGGAATCTCATAGTAGACGAACTCACAGTCTTTTAGGGATTTGTCACAGTCCTCATGCTTTGTAAATGACTTTTCATTGATTCTGATTCCAAACTTCTCCATGATGTCCAATGTCATGTCAACATAAGGCTTTGACTTGAACTCAGGAAAAACAGTTAGATTGACACCATTTCTTGAAAGAGGAGCTGAAATGATGATTGAAGAAATGTACTGGGAGCTGATGTTGCCGAGAATGCTGGTAATGCCACCCTTGTATCCAGGCTTTATTGTGATCGGCGCCTTTCCGTCAGTGGACTCTGTCTTAACCCCTAAAGGCTTCAATGCGTCCAGAAGAGGCTGCATAGGCCTTGTCTGGAGGGAGGAGTCGCCGGTTAAAGTTGTTTCATTGTCCGCTAGAGCTGCAACGGAAGTCATCAGCCTCAAGGTAGTTCCTGAATTTTCCAGGTTGATTGGTTGGGTTTCACTGTTGTGAAGGGCTTCAGTTCCCTTGATTTTTAGGGAGTTTTCGTTTTGAGTTATTTCTGCTCCTAAATCCTTGCAGGCCCTGATGGAAGAGAGAACATCCTCAGAAAGAAGAATGTCATTGATAGTGGAAGTACCCTCAGCCAAGGAAGCAAGAATAACAGCCCTATGAGAATAGCTTTTGGAAGGAGGAGCCTTCACAGACCCCCCAATATTATTGATGTTTTTTGCTTTAAGAATCATTATGAATACTTTTGATTTTGAATTTTAATAAAATTAACTAAAAAAGAAATAAGTTGGAAATCAAAAACTGAATTCCTAAAAAAGTGAAATTGTTAAAAATGTCTTAGACAAAAATTCGCCTTGTAATATGCAGGCAAAATGTTATTTTCAATTGCAAAATTCTTCATTCTTCTGGAGACATCACTTCTTATGGTTTTTCTAACCCTATAGTCAATATCAGGAATCCTTATTCTAAACCATGGAAGATAAGCCCCATCCCAATACGGTTCATATTCAACATATAAACCTCCAAATTCATGAATGATTGACTCTAAAAACTTTTTTAGCAATGCGACGCCCTCTTCGATATAAGTTTTCCACTGATCCAGCAAATTGTCTACATTGAACTGGTTGAATTTTGTATAGTTTTTCAACGGATTTTCCAATACGATATCACCTTTAAAATCAATTCGTAAAGTAAAAAAGCAATCTTCTAAAGACTGGAAGAATGTTATTGTCAACTGCAAATTCCCTCATCTCATCATACAGCTGATCCCACATTTGATTTTGAATCTTGTAATTTACGTTTTTAGGAATTTTGATAATGAAACGAGGAATGAAAGCATCATCAAAATAAGGAACATAAACAACTGAAGAAGCATTAAAATCGCTTAATCTGCTTTCTACATAATCATATAACTGATTAATTCCTTCTTTAACATATCTCCCCCATTGTCTGATAAAGTCATCTGCATTTAATTGATTAAAATTATGATAGTTTTCCAAAGGATTTGTTAACTTTTCAACCATGAAAATCACTTGATTTTTATTTATATAGATTAATTTTTAAATTAGCTAATTTAAATATTGTTAAATAATATATAAAAAGTTTATTGTTAGTTTTAGATAAAAATAATAGTTTTAAATGAAGTAAATATTTCTAGATGAGAACAATTTTCAAATAATAAAAAATTACTAAAAAAAAAGAAAAGAAAATAAATTTTAAAGAATTTAATTTCGATTATTTGAAACTGTCTAATGTTGCAAATCCTCTTGCTAAATCAGATGTGACAATAGCAAAATTCAATATTTCTTCAATAGAAGCACCATTATTATACATACTATCAAAAGTATTTTCACCTAACAATACATATTCCCATTTTGTTTCTAAATCTTTATCCTGTGAAATCTGATTTAAGTTATCTAAGAAATTAAGAGTAGATACTCTTTTAGATTGTACATTAATAGTACTCATATCTTTATCCGACTTTGTTTCCACAACATAAATCTTTTCATTAATTTTAACTAAAAAATCTGGGAAATATCTTGCTAAAAGACCGTCTTCACGAATATACATTATATTAGCAAAATTATGATAATATTCATTGATTTTAATAAATGAATCAACATTACTATCCCTATCAACAGATTCTATAAATCTTTTCTCAAAACCTCCTTTATTTGAAGGATATGGTAGTTTTTCATAAATTGATTTGGAAACATCAAGAGAATAATTTTCACGCATTCTTAATTTAGGAACATTTGAGAAATAATATTTCTTTATCTCTGCTTCTTTGACATTCACATCATGTTGCATATTATAAAGAACTTTAGTAATTTGTAAAACAATATGGTTCACAATACTTTCATTCCCCATAAATAAAATTCTCCAATTTTCATCAACCATTGGATTAAAAGGTTCATCAAATAATTTAATTCTAATATAATCATCTATAACTCTTGCAAGTTCATCATGATTTATTTGAATAATTGGAAATTCCTTTTGAGTTCTTTTAATAGGTTGTAACATTTTAGTTATATGATTTATCAAACGTGCTAAGAACTCATTATAACTATTAGCATCAAACAAATCACTTATAATTCTATACCTACCAAATCTTGTATGAACTGTTAATTCTTGAGATTCGAATATTTCTCCTTTCTCTCCTCTAATTAACTGCAAATCTTTAAGAGGAGTTTGGAATGAATCCATTTTATCAAAAGATAATTCTTTTCTTGTCAAAAATTCTTCTCGTTCACTGATAATAGCAGGCCAATAAAAATCAAAGTTTTCATAATCATCTCTTAAAGGAACATTAATCATATCCCCCAATACTTTTCCAGCATTTATTTCATCATTTATTTCTGTAACAATACCCTCTTCAATAAAAGTATTATAAAAATCAATGAATTTAGGATGTTCAACTATGCTTAATAAATCAAAGTAATTATTTGGTTCCTTCTTTTCATTAAGTAATCTGATTCTATTTTCCAGCTTTATATCATGAAATTCAGGTTCTCTCCACATTAATCTTAATCCACGACCAATTGTTTGTTCCAATAATATGGAAGATTCTGTTGATCTCAAAGGGACTATAACACAAATATTATTAACATCGAAACCTTCCCTAAGCATTAAAACAGATATAACAACTTTTGGATGTTTATATTTATCCAAGTTAAATAATTTTTGTCTGATATTACCCCATTCATTTTCTGAAATTTCACCTCTCTTGGAATGTATTTCAAGAATATCTTCTTCTGCCAATCCTTCCCCTAATAAAAAATTTTTAACAAAAGGAGTTACACTTGTATCTTCACAAACAACCAACATCTTCGGATCTTTATCATCCAAACCATCAAAAGTTTCTTCAAAATTATCAAATTGCTTTTCTAAGATTTTTAATTTAGAAAGACCTGCTCTTAGCATTAATTTTTGACCTTTTGATAAACCTATTACTTTATTTCCTTCTCTTTCAGCTTTAAAATCTAGAGAAATTGAAGAAACTTCTTTTCTTTTATCAATAGCAATTAATTTAACTAGCCCTTGACGAATAGCTTCTTTTAAAGTAAAATCAACAACAACATGAGGAAAATAATGTTTTTGCTTGTTTTTCCCTGTTGAATTAGAATATAATGTTGCAGAAAAATCTATTCGAATAAATTTATCTTTTTTTTCTTCGGCAATTATATCTAAACTTTTTTGCCATTCTGCATCCTTAATCCCATCCTTACTCTTAAATTCATGAATATGATGTGCCTCATCATTGAAAACAACAATATCTTCCAAACTTGCTAAATAATCTAATGCTTTTCCTTTTAAAAAATTATTGTCAAGAACATCTAATAAATTTCCTTCACTATTTCTAGGGAAAACTGGAAGTAATTTTTTAAAAACTTTATGTGGATCATCTAATGGAGAATCATATTCTAAATCCTCCTCTTTATCAATTAACAAATGCCAATTTGTAATTGCAATTAAACCATCACCAGTTACCTTTGAACCTATTTCCTCTTTTTTAGCAACAGCTGTTTGTAAAAATCCAAAAAATATACTTTCATAAGCTTCTGGAATAAAAACTTCTTTAAATTTAAAAAAATCAGAAGTTTCAAATACTCTTGATCCTTCTTCATTTTCTTTACCTAAAAAAGCATCCAATAATCTATTATAAACAATTACACCCGGAGCTATTAATAAGAAATTTTTAGAAAAAAGTTCAGAATCATATTCTCTAGCATTTAAATATTGCCAAATAAGAATTGCATTTAAAACCCATGTTTTTCCGGTTCCTGTAGCCATTTTTACTCCATACATGGGGTGTTGAAACTTATCTTTCTCTATATGTCCAATATCCATTTTTTGAAGTAATTCTGGATCTGTTGATAAATATAAATCTTTTACATTTTTTACTTTTAAAATTTCATGAAGATATATAATATTTAAAATTGCCTGTTTTTGCCCATCATGAAAATTAATGTCTCTTGTATCACAGAAAACATCACTAAACCAAAATCTTAATAAATCCTGAGTAACTGGAGTTACATTTTCATAGAAACTACCATCTTCCCAAGCTTTATTCACTTCCTCAGTTAAAAATTTAGCCATTAATAATGGATTTGAACCGAAACCTTTTGATTTTGCCATAAAAACACCTCATTTTATTTCAGTTACTACAACACTTTCAAATCCAAATACATCAACCGCTTTTACACAAATTTTTCTAGGATTATTAATTTTAGGAACATTTAAAACGGCTTTTTCTATTACTCTGAATTCATCATTGTCATTAGCAGTATTTTGTCTATAATCTTGCCACTTGCTTCTGAAAACTTCACCATCATAATCAGGATCAATACTCCAATATTCAATTAAAGCTAATGGATCATCTGCAACAACATCTTGAAGAATCTTTTGATTTTTCTCATCAAGTGGTAGAGCATCAGGAGAAAGCAAAACATAATTTTCTAACTCAACGGTTAATTTTTCATTATCCTCATTATAACTTTCAATAATTGGTTTTTTAATTCTTAAATATTGCAATGAAGAAAACCTTAACTTACCCTCTTTAATTAATGTTTTAGCTTTGGTTTTACTTTTAAGTTGATCTAATAAATCAGGGGGAATTACTAAAACATTTAAGTTATCATCATTTAAATCAGCAATTTTTTGACCAATATCTTGAACGAAATTCCAACCAAGAACAACTACTTTATTCCAACCTCCTTTAAATTCATTTCTTAACTTTTGAGCTTTAACTAATGTGTTATATCCAGTTAATTTAGATGGTGAATCAACATATACTAAGGTTTTTGTATCTTTAATATAACCTAAATTATTATTTAACAGATTTTAGTAGGTGTTTTTTTGTCAAATTCATTAATTGAAGAATTACCAAAGATTATTAAAAGAGGTAGAAAAGAGGCTCAAAAGATTTTGGAAGGAATTTCTGATGAAAAAAAATTAACATTACAAACAAATGAATTAGTTTTTCCATCAAAAGACGAATTTGGTTTTTTCAAAGATGAAATCAAAAATTCAAATGAAAAAAGTTTTAATAAATTAATATATGGAGATAATTTGTTAGCAATGCAAGCATTAATTGCAGGTGATGAAAATACTCAGTCTATGAGAGGTAAAATTGATTTAATTTATATAGATCCTCCTTTTGATTCCAAAGCAGATTATAGGACTAAAATAGAACTTCCAGATAAAAAGATAGAACAAAGACCTGCTGTGATAGAACAGTTTGCTTATAAAGATACTTGGAAAAATGGAACTGCAAGTTATCTTGAAATGATGGTTCCTAGATTAATTTTAATGAAAGAACTCTTAAGTGAAAATGGTTCTATTTATGTACATATTGATTGGCATGTGGGGCATTACATTAAATTAATAATGGATGAAATATTTGGAAAAAATAATTTGGTCAATGAAATCATATGGAGTTATAAATCAGGAGGAACTAGTGATAAATATTTTGCAAGAAAACATGATACAATTTTATTTTATAAAAACTCTTCAAATTATATATTTAATGTATTAAAAGAAAAATCATATAATAGAGGATTCAAACCATATAATTTTAAAAATGTTGATGAATATCAAGATGAATTAGGGTGGTATACTTTAGTTAATATGAAAGATGTATGGTCAATTGATATGGTTGGGAGAACCTCACGAGAACGTGTTAATTATGGTACTCAAAAACCCGAAGCATTGTTAAAAAGAATCATAGAAGCATCAACTAATGAGGATTCTATTGTTGCTGATTTCTTTTGTGGTTCTGGAACTACTGGTGCTGTTGCTGAGAAACTTGGTAGGAAATGGATTATGTCTGATTTGGGTAAACCTGCTTGTATGATTACTAGAAAAAGGCTTGTTGATCAGGATTCTAGACCATTTTTATATCAATCTATTGGTGATTATCAAAAAGAGCAATATGAACAATCTGAATTTAAAACAATACGTGATTTGTCTCATGTAATTATGCATTTATATGGTGCAATTCCATTCAATGATGATGGGAATTCAAATAATAATTTAATGCAATATAACCAAATCAAACAAACCATTTCTAAAATCCAATAATATCAACCAATAAACTTTCTATGAGCGAATTTTACATTATTCTGTGT
This sequence comes from Methanobrevibacter sp., assembly GCF_030539665.1. Classification (NCBI taxonomy): domain Archaea; kingdom Methanobacteriati; phylum Methanobacteriota; class Methanobacteria; order Methanobacteriales; family Methanobacteriaceae; genus Methanobrevibacter; species Methanobrevibacter sp. Next base: position 82,851 of record NZ_JAUNXR010000004.1, on the reverse strand, counting down.
AACCATAGCATATTTCATTGTCGTGTCAATCTGAATATGACCTAATAATTTTTGTACTTGTTCTATTGGCATTCCTTTATCAATTGCCAATGTAGCCATCGTTCTTCTGAATTTATGAGGATGAACCTTTTCAATTCCAGATTTCAAACCTAATTTTCTTAAAGCTTTTTCAACACCATTAATCGTTAATCTTGAATGAGGATTTCTTAAAGAAACAAACAAAGCAGCATTATCATCATTTCTACTTTCCAAATATTGCATTAAATGAATTTTCGTTCTTGCATCAAAATATACTTCTCGTTCACTTTCGCCCTTTCCAAACACCACACATTCTCTCTCATAAAAATCAATATCATCAATATTTAATCTCACTAACTCTCCAACACGAATTCCAGTTGAAATTAATAACTCAATAATTGCCAAATCTCTTATTTCGTTACAATTGTCTCTTAAAATCTCCAAATCCTCATCACTTAAAACTTCTTTAACAACTCTTCCAGTTTTTACTTTACGAATTCTTCTTACAGGATTTTTTAAAATATAATCTTCATCTTCTAACCATGAAAAGAAGCTTGAAAAAATTCTTCTTATATTATCCATAGTAATTTTAGAAGAATTTCTTTCTTGTTTATGAATAGTCAAATACTGTCTTAAATCATCAGTAGTTATATTTTCAACCCTCTTATTGATTTTACTAAACATCTTTTCAATTGTAGATTTATAATAAACGATTGTTTTATCACTACATCCTTCAACATGTTTTGCAGACAAAAACAGTTTTAATAAAGTTTTATTATCCTTTTCACTGAATTGACAATCATGAGCAAATATGGAAATATCCTTAAAACTATTTAACAAAACCCTTGTAAGTTTTAAAAACTGTCCTTGATTTAAATAATCTTTCATTTGACTTTGAATATCAGCAATTATTTTAGTTTTCATGAAGTGTTTATTTAAAAAATAATCAATTTAAATATATAGGAATAATTAGATTTTATTAATTAACATGACAAAAAATTTTAAATTTACAATAAAACTATTAAATATGTTTTAAAATGAAATAAAAAATGAAAAACAATTAAAAATTATTTGAACACTGAATTTTTTATCCAAATAAAATATTAATATTATCTAAAGATGCATAATAATGAAATTAAACTATTTTATTTATATAATAACTGTAGTAAAAAATTTGAATTAATAAAAAAATTTAATATTTATTTAAAGAAATAGAATATTAAGAGTTCAAATCAATAGTTGATTAAAATGAAATTAGGAAAATTAGAGAAAGAAAGGGACTTAAGAAAAGTTTGGAAAAACGAAGCTTACGATTTTACCAATTGGCTAGCAGAAGAAGAAAATCTAAACATGCTAGGTGATGAAATAGGTCTTGATATTGAATTGATTACCACAGAAGCCCAAATAGGATCTTTTAATGCAGACATATTAGCAAAAGAAGCAAATACTGACAATAGAATCATCATTGAAAATCAACTTGAAAGTACTGATCATGACCATCTGGGAAAAATCATAACATATGGAGCAGGACAGGACGCTAAAACCATCATTTGGATAGTAAAAAATGTTCGCGACGAACATAGACAAGCAATTGACTGGCTAAATGAAAATACAAACGAAAATATCAACATATTTTTATGTAAAATAGAATTATGGAAAATTGATGATTCAAATTTGGCTCCTAAAATTCAGATAATATCTAGCCCTAACAACTGGTCAAAAGCCGTTAAAAGAGAAATCAATAAAGAAAATTTATCTGATACTGGATTATTACAATTAGAATATTGGACAGAATTGGCCAGATATATTGAAGATAACGACTTTGCAATCAATCCTAGAAAACCTAGAGCTCAACATTGGTATGATTTTGCAATCGGGTCAAGTTTAGCACATATCTCATTAACTGTAAACACCCAAAAATCCGAAGTAAGAGTTCAACTATGGATTGATGATAGTAAAGATCTTTTTGATTATTTAGAAGAACAAAAAGAAGAAATTGAAAATGAATTAGATGTTAACCTAGAATGGAATAGATTAGATAATTCCAAAGCTTCCCATATTTCAATTGTGAAAAATATAGATATTAAAAAAGAATATAACTGGAATGAAGCTATCAATTGGCAAACAAAGACTGCAAATAAATTTTATAATGCATTTTCTAACCGCATAAAAGAATATAATAAATAATTATATTATATTTCTTTTTCTAATTTTAAAATTTCAAGTTTTTAATTTTCTTTTTCTAATAATAAAAAGCAAAATTAACCTCATCAAATGCAGGAACTATCCTATTTCAATTGCAAACTTCCCCATTTCCATATATCCTGTGCCAGAGATTTCTTTGATATTCATGGAAACATATTTTAAAAATAATATTTACAATAGCTGGTTTTAAATGAGGCAAATATTCCTAAATGTAAGTAATTTCCATAAAACTAATCAGACGCTTGGATAAATTAAAAATAAACAATTATACAAACAATATAGTAAGAAAAATATTTTTAAAATAGACCCAATAGTATTGAAATAGTTTCAAATAAACTTAATAGTAGGGAAACTGCGTTTGCAAACCTTTAAAATAGACTTAATAGTATCAATAAAATTAAATTTAATCAGCTACATAATTAACTACATGAAAACAAAATATTTGCTTTTGCTGTTGGCAATCCTGATAGCTGTATTTACCGTTTCAACTGTCAGCGCCAGCGAAAAGGACTATGCTCCTTTCGTTGAAAACATCAGCGATGCCATGCTTTCAAACCATTTCAGCCATGAGGTTGTGGACTACAATCCCGAGGAGGACTGCTACATCCTCGGTTTCACCAACGACAAGAACAATATTGTTACCTACATTCTCCTTAAGGGAAGCGCATTCGAATTCATAAACGGAAGCAAGATTCGCCATGTCAACAACACCACTGTCAACGGCATTGACGGCTACCTGTTTCCCGACATGAACTTCACCAACTTCGTCTATCAGGCAAACAGGGACATTTTCATCAAGGTCTGCTATGAGGATGGCATGAAACTGGATTTGAAGGATTATGTAATTAAGTGATTGGAGACATAATATAAACATGAAACATGAAATCATATCCATAGGAACAATCAGAACTCCATTTAAGGAGATAGAGGGAATGCCTGTTCAGACCGTTGGTGGAGAAGGCGTAAAGGGTGAGATACATCTCAAAAGAGAGTATCTTCCTGGAATCAGGAATCTTGAGCAGTTCTCCCATCTTCAGCTTATTTTTATTTTCCATGAGGCAGAACTTGAAAAGCTTGATGTAAAGCCCTTTCTTGCAGATGAGCCCATGGGCGTATTTTCCACATTCTCGCCAATCAGGCCAAACCATCTTGGATCATCAATCGTCAAGCTAAACAGGATAGAGGACAATATCATTTACATTGAAAACCTTGATATCCTTGACAACACCCCTCTTGTGGACATCAAGCCCTATGTTCCCCACCTATACACTCCTACAGTCAAGGATTTGAAGACAGGCTGGTTTGAGGACAGGGATGCCAGAAGCCAAAAGGCAGAAAGGGAATTCATCTAAAAAAGTAAATTTAATATTATATGATTGACACAATATTTAGTAGGGAGGATTAAATTTGATTAAGTGTCCAAGGTGTGGAAGCAAAAATAAGGAAGGATCAAAAATCTGCAGCAACTGCGGATATATCCTAAATAAGCATAAAAGCAATGGAGTTAGCGGGAAAAAGACAACTCCAAAAAGAACACCTAAAAGAAGACCTAAATCAAAAAGAGTTTCAACTCTTGACAATCCTCAGAAAATTGTCCATCTAAACAAGAAGAAATCCAATAGGATTTCCAGGCTTGAGAACATGATAGCTAAAAGGGAACCGACCAAGTTTGAAAGAAAGCTGCAGTCCCTCACCAGAAGACAGGTCTTCCTTATAGTTCTGATAATAGCTGTCGTGGCATTCTCTGCATACTATGTCTTTGGTGACAAGACCGTTGATGTGGGTGGAGTGAAGTTCACTGTTCCTAACGATTTCCAACAGACATACAGCGACCAGATAGAAAATTATACTGTAGGCAATGGAGCCAATGCCCAAACCGTGGACTACTATTGGAAGGTGCTGGAAAACAGCAAAGGAGATGAGATTTCAATTGACGTCTGCACTCCGCCTGGCGGTGGTGTCTTCAAGGAAAGTGTCTTTGACGGCCATGCGGGCAAAAAGGTTACAATCAATGGCCATGAAGGATACTACATTGAAGACCATCAGTACAAGTACAGCTTTGAATTCCTGAAACATGGAAAGATTGTCGGAGTTCGCAGCAACAACCTGACCTTCATCAAAAAGGTTGTTTAAAAAAAAGAGAGGTTTAACTGAAACCTCTGAATTACTATTTCTTAATATTATAACTTTAAAAAAAATAGAGGTTTAACTGAAACCTCTGAATTACTACATCTTAACATTATAACTTTAAAAAAAAAGAGAGGTTAACCGAAACCTCTGAATTACTACATCTTAACATTATAACTTTAAAAAAAAAGAGAGGTTAACCGAAACCTCTGAATTCATATTTTTATTATTCTAATTTTTCCCATTCATTGTTTCCTTTGTGAATCCAGTAATTTCCATCAGGAGCATATTCAACATCACCAGTATGAACCACCCTTCCGGCCTGTGGACTGTAAAACGCTCCGGAATCATGGGTTTGGCTGCTGGTGGTTGAAACTGTCTGGGAAACTTCTTCAAGAATGGTTACTGTCAAGGTAGCGTTTGAATTCTTGTGATCATCGCTGCCGGAATAGACACATTCCAAAGTGTAGTTTCCAGGCTCCATGCTGCTTACCGTGTAGTCTGCAGTTCCCTGATCGTTTGTCCTGACTTCAACCTCGTTTGTCCATCCTTTGGAGTCCTTGAATTTCAGCGTAATGTTCTCTCCGGCCACTGGCTTTCCATCCTCATCTGTCAGCTTCAATGATATTGTATCGCCGTCGTAAAGACTTGTGTTCGACACTATCTCGATGTTTGTCTCCTTTGCAGTATCATAATTTAGAATAATCATTGATGCAGCTATTGCCACCACGATTATGATTGCCGCAATTATTATTGCATTTCTGTTGTTCATCTCAATCACCTACTTGTAGAAGGGTTGATTCATACATTTCCAAATGTATTCATTGCCGTTTTTCTCTATCAATTTGAATTCCGTTTCAGGAGCGATGACGACGTCGGGATGCTTGGTTTCATCTACCAGGTTCCCCACATACATTATCCTGTCTCCTTTTGACAATCTCAATATGTTTAGGTAGGGATATTCTTTTCTGAATTCTGGGTTTGAGCTTGCGTTTATTGGTATTTCAGGTATGAACTCTTCTCCTATTGGTTCTCTTGTTCTTATGTAAAGCTCGGTGTCTGATCCCAGGGTTGTTGAGTTCTGATAGAGTAGCCCTCTCAGTTCGCTTACCACCTCTTCAAATTCCGGCAGGAACAGTTGTGAAAGTGTGTTTACGCTTATTGCCAGCATGTTTTTGTTGAATGGGTTTATTACCACTCCTTCAACCTCAAAGTCTTCCATGAGCTTTACTATTTCTGCTGTGGGCAGCTGCATTGTTAGAATTGTCTTGTCTTCCAGTTCCTCCTCATCTGTAAAGAGGGGAGTTATTATCTTTCCTGAATATGTCCTTATCATTACGGGCTCTATTTCCTCAACCACTTCATCGTCAAAGTATATTTCAACTGGGAGAATCAGTTCTGTTTCCCGTATTATGTTGAAGAGCTCTTCCTTTTCCCCTTCTGTCAATTCTTCTATGGGGTTTTCCATTATCTCTTTCAGTCTCTGGTTCACGATATCCAACCTAAATTAATTTGATAAAAGCTATAGCGATTGCTATAATTACTATGGCGATTATCAGATAAATAAATTTATAGTTCCTGCCCTTTTCATCCATATCAGAAGATATGTATTTCCATGTGTATACATTCCCCTTTTCCTCAACTAGCTTGAAGCGCAGGGGAGGAGCGAATATCGTATCTCCTGATTTCGCTTCGCTGCCCAGGGTGATGAATTTGGTTCCCTTTGGGATGGTCAGTATGTTGAGGCAGTCCTTTTCTGGGGAAAAATTGTCTCTGAATCCTGCCTGAAATGGAACCGGTGACGTGAATATTCCGTTTTCGGATTCCTCCTTCATCATCGGTCCCTTTTCTCTCAGATAGAATCTTGTATCTTCGGGCAATGTCATTCCTTCATTTTCTATTATCTCTTCAAGCTCATGGATGAATTCCATTCTGGGGATTTCCATGAAGGTTTCGATTGGAATTGAAACGGAATGTGGACTTCCGGGATCTATGACTATTTCTTTTACATCATCAATCTCTGAAATCATTGGCAGTGCATCTTCAGGCCTAATTGCAGCTACATTGTACTTTTTAAAGTCTATAAACCTTTCCATTTCCTTCTCATCTGTAAAAAAGGGAACGATTGTGCTGTTGTCGTTCATTTCGGTTAGTCCAACCACATTCTCCTCATCTGAAAGGGGCAGGAGAAGTGTTGATTTTCTGAATTCGTCAAAAAATAGCTTTTGGTACTCTTCGCTTTTGTCCTGCGGGTTCTGCATCATCATCTCTTTTATTTTCTCGTTCATATTAACACTAATTAGTATTATGTTATACACAATATATAAATATTATGATGAGGGCAATAACTATAAATACAGCCATGACAACCCATATCCATTTCCAATTCCTTCCTGAAGGGACGTTTAGGTCCTGGGATATGCATTTCCATGTGAAAACGTTTCCATCCTCCTCAACAAGGCGGAACCTTATGACCGGAGGAAATATTGAATCCCCATAGGTTCCGTTCTCCCCCACATAGAGGTAACGGACGCCCTTGGGAACTATAAGAATGTTGAGATAGGGAGAGTCCTCGGTGAAGTTGTCCCTAAAGCTGGCATTGAAGGGAAGTTTTGATGTGAAAACCCCATCCTCGGAAAGCTTCCTCATCAACGGAGTATGCTCCCTCAGATAGAACCTGGACTCCTCCTTCAACGGTCTGGAATTTACCAGAATCATCCCTTCGATTTCCCTTATCTTGTTTGCGCTTACAAAGTCCAGGAAGGATTCCCTGCTCATTCCCACGGCATTCTCATGGGTTGGGTTTATGACAACGTCCATGTCATCGTCGGTCTGGATTAGAAGGGCCGCAATCTCATCGCAGCCTACGCTTATGAAATTTGAGTAGTCAAACCTGTCTGCCTCCTCCATGTCGGTGAAGAGGGGAAGGATGGATTTCCCATCTGTGCTTGTTGCAACGATTGGGGCAAAGCTGATGGGTTCTTCAGGGTTGGGCTCCCTTCCAAGGTCCTCTGCAGTAAAGTCAAGAACCTCGTAGTCGATGTCAACCGGAAGGAAAAAGACGGCCTTTTGAAGCTCGGCCAAAAACTCCTTTTGGCCCTTCTCATCCATGCTGTTGGGGGACCTTTCCATAAGTTCCTTTAGCCTTGAATTGCCCTCGCCGTCCATATCATCCACCCAATTCCTGTTCGATGGCTTTCCAGATGAATGTGTCGTTTTCACTTTCCTCAAGATGGAACCTTATTACAGGAGCCAGGACAACGTCATGGTTCTCCTCCAGGTTGTCCACAATGTTTCCAAGGTAGAGAAACATCATTCCCTTAGGAACCACAAGAACATTGAGATATTCATATTCGGGATGGAAAACGTCAAGGGAACTTACAAAGAACGGTTCGCTGGCGGTAAAGACATCCTCCTCTGCCTCATCGGCCATGAATGGGGTTTCGCTTCTGAGGTAGAACTTTGTATTCTGTTCAAGAGGCACTGCAAACTCATTTAGATCGCTTGCAATATCAATCATGCCGCTGATTTCATCTGCAAGACACTGCATGACAAATGATTCCCTAGCCATTCCAATGGAGGAATCTGTGTTTGGGTTGATGAGAACCTCTGAAACGTTTTCCAAATTCAAAAGCAACTCTGCAATATCAGTTGCAGCATAATTTATTACGTTGACCCTACCCATCTGTTCCAGGGCCTCCTCATTGGTAAATAGAGGGAGAACAAACTTCTCGTTGATTTTCAAAAGAACAGGTTCGAACCTCAGGGGTTCTGAAAGCTCCAGGGTTTCCCATTCCTCAAGCTCCTCCGGATTGATAGGGTTTGAAATGAAATTAACAGGAAGAAACAGTCTTGAAGCCTTAAGCTCATTGAAAAATTCCTTTTGAACATCTTCACTCATCTCTCCCGGATCAATTGCCATTAAATCTTCCAATCTTGAATTTGTCATAATATCTCCTACAAAACATTTTCTTAAAAACTTGTCTTTCCTATGATTTAAATTTAACTATAGGAGGTTTGAATATTGAAATAAAAAAAAAGAAGAAGAAGCAATCCTATCTGATTACTTCCAATATAATTCCCAAATCTTCAGCCTGGAGGATGTCGACCTTCTTACCTGATGCCCCTACAATGTCCTTCTTGATGTTGAGCATGTCCTCTTCAACCACAAGGTCGCCAACAGCTATTTCGCCGTTTTCAACCAATGCTGATTCCAGTTCCTCAATAGGAGTGCTGTTCAAGTAGCCTACGATTTTGCCTGCATCCCCTTTGAACTTAGGTCCGATCTTTGCCATGTCAGGAGTGATTTCAACAATCTTCTCATGTACTTCAGGCTTTCCGGACTTGATTGCAAGGCTTTCGATTTTCAATGTTCCCCTGATTGTTTCTGCAAACTCTTCGAAGACGTCCCCAAGGTCGTCCGTGAAGATGTTTACCTCTGCCAATGGAGCGTTTAGAGGTATCTTTGAGGTTGACTTGAATCTTCTGACTTCATCGATAAGCTCGATTGCCCTGTCACCGTTTTCCACTGCCTCAAGGTCGATTATTCCAACTTCAGGCCAGGATGTCTTGTGTATTGAGTCGTCTGAGAAGTATTGGTAGACTTCCTCTGCAAAGAAAGGAACTATCGGTGCGAGGAACTTGAGTGAATCCTCAACAACCTTCTTCAGGGTGTATTTTGCTGCGTTTCTGCTTTCGTCGGAGACGTCATCACCGTAGAGCCTGTACTTTACGGCTTCGATGTACTCGTCACAGAAGTCATGCCAGATGAACTTTTCGATTGAGCTGATGGTGTCTGCAAAGTTGTAGGTAGCATATGCCTCATCGACATTTTCATTTAACATGTTTAGCTTTGATAAAATCCATAAATCAATAGGCTCATATAGAGTAGGCTCAACGATTTCGCCATCGAATATCTGCATGCTGATGAACCTGAAAGCGTTCCAGAATTTGCGAAGGAACTTGAATCCGTGCTTGATGTCCTTCCAGTCAAATGCAACGTCTGAACCAGGAACGCTGTTTGCAGCCCAGGTCCTCAACGGATCTGCACCGTATTCGGCTATTACGTCATCCGGAGCGATAACGTTTCCCCTGGACTTACTCATCTTGTATCCGTCCTCACCGAACACCATACCGTTGATTACGATGTCATCAAACGGCTTTTCACCTTCCAATGCAAGGCATCTGAGGGTTGTGTAGAACGCCCAGGTCCTGATGATGTCGTGGCCCTGCGGACGGATGTTTGCCGGGAAATTGTCCATATATCCTTCGTTAGGCCATCCTGCAATGGATAAAGGAGAAATTGAACTGTCCATCCAGGTATCCAAAACATCCTCTTCCCCAATGAATTCAGTGCAGCCGCACTCACATGCCCTTTTCGGCTTGTCCACGGTAGGATCAATCGGCAACTGGTCAACGTCAGGCAACATTACCTTACCACAGTCCTTACAGTACCATACAGGAATTGGGGTTGCAAAGATTCTTTGCCTTGAGATACACCAGTCCCATTCCATAGAATCAGCCCAGTTGATCATTCTGCTTTTCATGTGTTCCGGAACCCAGTTCATTTCCTCAGCGGCTTCCTTGGTCTTGTCAATAAGCTCGCGGACCGCTACAAACCATTGCTTTTTAACGAGAATCTCGATAGGGGTCTTGCATCTCCAGCACTGACCTACATTCTGGTCAACAACTTCCTGCTTTAAGAGATATCCCTCATCCTTCAAATCGTCAATTGTCTGTTGTTTGCAGGTTTGCAAATCCATTCCGGCATATCTTCCTGCAGCATCAGTCAAGTGACCGGTCTCGTCGATTGCATCAATGATTTCAAGGTTGTGCTTGTTTACCCATGCAACGTCAGTCTTGTCCCCAAAGGTACAGACCATTACAGCACCGGTACCGTATTCAGGGTCCACTTCCTCATCAGGAATGATTTTAACTTTCTGACAGGACAAAGGCACTTCAACGTACTTGCCGATAAGTGAGGAGTACCTTTCATCATCAGGATGAACAACAACAGCCACACATGCAGACATCAGTTCAGGCCTTGTGGTTGCAATCAAAACACCCTCGTCTGAAGGGTCAGCAACCTTACCTGACTCCTTGGAGGATGCTATGTCGTCATATGAATCCTCAGTTGCAGGAGGGAAATTGACGTAGTTGAGGTTGGTCTGGTTGTCTGAATACTCAACCTCAGCAAAGGCAATAGCTGTTTCACAGCGAGGACACCAGTTTACAGGGTGAATTCCCTGATAGATAAGTCCCTCATCATACATCTTCAAAAATGAGTACTGGGTCTTGAACATGTATTCCGGAGTCATGGTGATGAACTCGCGGCTCCAGTCCTGTGAAAACCCTAAAGCCTGCATCTGATCCTTCATCTTTGCAATGTTTTCAGTGGTTAGCTCAACACAGAATTCCCTGAACTTCGCCCTTGAAACGTCATTCTTCTTGATTCCGTGGGTTTCCTCAACCTTTACCTCTGTTGGAAGGCCGTGGCAGTCCCATCCCTGGGTGAAAAGCACATCATTGCCTTTCATTCTTCTGTATCTTGCGTTCATGTCAATGTAAACCCAATTCAAAACATGACCCAAGTGGATTGAGCCTGTTGGATATGGTGGCGGAGTGTCGATAATGTATCTAGGCCTTGTTCCGTCACCGATGAATTTGTAAATATCCTCATCTTCCCATTTCTTTTCCCATTTCTTCTCATTTTTAAAATCATAATCCTTTGGGATTTCTTTTCCTGACATAATAAATGGACCTCATAAATTTTTCATATATTATATAGATTTAGCAGATAAAAAATTTAAAAGTTTGCATTTTATGACTGCCTAAGAAAACGGGAGAAATATTGCAAATCAATGTTGATTGTCCAAATGAAAAATGGAAAAATGTAATAGATTTATTAATAATGATGTATATATTATGTGTATAAACATGATGGTGGTATATCTTTGGTTAATCGATTTTCAGAAGAATTGAAAAAAACACAGTATGATGATAATGAACTGGACAAGATGATTGCCGAGTATAAAAAAGGGCTGAACGGCGATGAAGAATATTTGGAAAAATATGAAGAGATTGGAAAAACAATTGAACCGACAATCCAAAAAAGGTTAATAAACTACATAAAACGAGGATTAACCCTAGAAAATGCCCTTAATCAAGAAGATATCCCCATAGACCATGACATTCTAAAAAAATGGTATGTGGAAGGAGAAAAAGGAAACAGCAAATACAGAAGGTTTAATGCAGAAATATCATCAGCATTGGAAACACCAAACAAAGAAAATATAATAAATCACCTAAAAAATGGATTAACCTTGGGCGATGCAGTCAACGAAAAAGACGTTTTGACCACATTGTATGAAGTCAAAAAATGGTATAAATTAGGCCATAACGGGACCAAAAGACACTTAGAATTTTATAATTTATCACAGCCATATTTAAATGATGCAAACATTATAAAAGAAAAGATAGTTTTAAATAACAAAAATTTCAAGAGCAAAAGGCATTTAAATAAAACTTCAAAAAATAAAGATCCATCTTCTTTCGAAAATAAATATTCTACTTCCAAAAATTTCCTGAAACATTTAAGAAACGGTTTAAGCATCAGAGAAGCAATTGAACAAGATGACGTAAAATGGGATTTTGATGAATTTGATTCAAAATATAAAGAATGGGGAGAGAAAAGATATTACCAAGATGCTTATTACTATAAAGAAACTACCTTCTTTTTAATGGATGAAAGTAGGAAGAACATCATCAAATATTTGGAAAAAGGTTTAAAAATTGAAGAAATATTAGAAAAAAATGATGTTATGCATAATTTGATTGAATTAAAAAATGATTACAATATGGGATTTAAATATAACTCTTCATGGGATGATTATACAAAATATAGGCCGACAAAAGGAATTTTGACATTTTATAAAAGATTGTCCCCATATCTAATTGATCAAAATAAAGAAAAAATAATCAACTACTTAAAAGAGAATCATGTTTTAAAAAATATTTTTTTAATGCCTGATGTTATAACAAACAAAAAAGAAGTGGAAATATGGTATAAAAAAGGCAAAAACAATGCTGATGAACATCGAAAATTTTATGAAGACATGTTTACCCTATTGAAAGCAAGATATATTAAAAAATTGAATGAAGGAATAGAAAATGGAGTAAAAATCAAACATATAATATCAGATGGTTATTTTGATTTAAATGATATCGAAATATGGAATGAAAAGTCAAATGGAAAAGATCCCGAGATAAGCAGATTGCATAAAATAAAAATCCAGGAAGAAATAATTGAGATAATGGAAAAAGAAAATATCTCACTTGAAGATGTTTTGAACAAACATGAATTTTATTATACAAGCGATGAAATTAAAAATTGGTGCAATCCCGATTCAAGTGGCAAAGCCCCATTTGAAAGTTTTCGAAAAACAATTGAGGAATTTCTAGAAAAAAATAAGCTTCAAATAACACAGAATAAAGTTGTTGAACTTGTAAGAGAAACAAGAGATCTGGATAAAGTATTGGAAGAAAACGAATTCAAATACAGTAAAGAAGAAATTCGAACATGGTATGAAAATGGATCATATGATAAAAGATATGGTGAATTTAGGCGAAGAATAGATCTCATATTGGGCGAGAATGATTCACCAAGATTGAAAACTAATCCTGGAGGATTTGTAAAATATAATCACTAACACCTTAGGAATTCTAATTATAAATTTTCTTTACTTTATAAAAACACAATAAAGGAAATATTTCATACTGGGGAAATTTGCACCTAAAGACAACAACCCATTTCCAAAAAAAGGTACAATTCCCTACCTTTATATAATACAATCCATTAATAACTGGTTGACATATTCAACTGACTTTTTGGGGATTTTCCCCCTTAAACAAGTTTAATATGCCACGTGGGGACTCATATCCTCCCATTCTTTCCAAAAGAATGATAGGAATACTGTCCTCCTCTATATAAATCATCCCCTAATTAGTTGAATCGGGAAAACAATCAGACAAGCTGATATTTTAATCTCTCCTTATTTGATTAAATTGGGGGAAATGAAGGTTGGGGACTTTTCGTCTCCCTCTCCTTTATTCTATTTTTAAACCGAAGGCGAAATCAGATTCATAGTTAAATATATTATAAATAATAATCATAATTTAAAGTATTATTGATTCAATAAATTAAAGGACTGTACAAATAATGGAATTATTATGGTTTTATATTGCGCTTGTACTAGCTATAAGTGATACGATTCATACGCAAATTGTTTGGAAATTATTCAAGAATTTCTACATTGTTTTGGGAGGAATTATTCACAGTTCTGTTGATTCTAACGTAGGAACATGGTTAATACATGAATTAATAGAAGCATTATTCCACTTTTTAGTGCTATCAGCTGTATTTTTAAGCTTAGAGATAGGAATTCTAGCTGCTCTCATTCACCTTATTATTGATATTTCACACACAATATTCTTTAGGCATTCAAAATTGAATGAGGTGGAACATAGGGCATTGCATTTTGTAATAGAATCAATATTTTTCATGGCAATATATGGAATTTAGGAGGAGCTGTTAATGCCAGTTATTACATTCAAATATCAGGATTTAAAAGATTTAGGAATAGATATGGAGCAAGATGAGTTAATAGATACCTTACCTATGATGGCAAGTGACATTGAGGACTTTGATGATGAGGAAATTAAAGTAGAATTCTTCCCTAACCGTCCGGACAACCTTTCAGTAGAGGGAGTGGCCAGATCATTCAAGGGATTCATCGGTCAGGAAACAGGACTTCCAGAATACCCAGTCGAAGAATCTGGAGAATCAGTGAAGGTTGACGATGAAATTACCAAAATCAGACCATACATCGCTTTTGCAAAAATCGAAGGTGTTGATTTCACAGGAGACAAACTCAAATATGTTATGGATTTCCAGGAAAACCTCCACTGGGTAATTGGACGTGACAGGAAAAAGGTAGCTATCGGTATTCATAATGCAGATGTTGTAGAAGCTCCATACAACTACATCGCAACCGAAAAGGACGAAAATGCATTTATAGCTCTTGAAAAAGATGAACCGATGACTCCAGAAGAAATACTTACCCAGCATGAAAAGGGAGTGGCCTATGCTCATTTGATTGAAGATTTTGACAAATACCCATTGATTCTTGATAAGGACAACAATGTACTTTCAATGCCACCAATAATCAACGGAGAATTAACCAAAATCAACGAAGATGTTAAAAACATTATTGTTGACGTGACTGGAACCGATGAAAGGGCAGTAAACCAAACCCTAAACATCATCTGCAGCTCATTTGCAGAGGTTGGAGGAAAGATAAAAAGCATGGACATAGTATACGATGACAGAACCGTCACAACACCTGATTTGACCCCTCAGGTTGGGGAAGTTCATGTGGATTTGGCAAATGAACTTATTGGTGGAACAGACCTTGATGCTGAGGAAATCAAGGAATTGCTCTCAAAGGCAAGATTCGACTCTGAAATAATTGATGACAATACTTTAAAAGTATATATTCCATCATATAGAGTAGATATCCTTCATGAAGTAGACATAGTTGAAAATATAGCTATACAATACAGAATCAAGAAAATTAACGCTGAATTGCCAGCCGTTTCAACAGTGGCATATCCGAACAAATGGTTCACTTCAGAAAAGCTCATGAGGGAAGTGATGGTTGGGCTTGGATTCCAGGAAGTCATGAGCCTCATGCTTACAAGCGAAGAGGCACACTACGAAAAGATGCTTCAGGAAGAAGAGGACCATGTACAGGTAGCAAGACCAATAACCATCGACAGAACCATGATTAGAACTAGTCTAATCAACAGTTTGATGGAATTTTTGGAAGACAACAAGCATGAGGACCTACCTCAAAAGATTTTTGAAATCGGAGATGTTCTCTATCTTGACGATTCAACTGAAAACAAGACAAGGACTTCAAAGAAATTGGCCGGACTTATCTGCCATTCAACTGCAAACTTCACAGAAATCAAATCAGTGGTTACCGCAGTATTGGAAAACCTTGGATACAGCATGGAACTGTCAGACAGCGACAATCCAAGTTTCATTCCAGGAAGGGTAGCTGACGTTTACGGAAGATCAAAAAACAGTGATGTTCAAGGATTCTTCGGAGAAATCTCTCCAGAAGTAATTACAAACTTTACCTTAGATTATCCAGTAATCGGATTTGAAATAGAATTCGTATAGGATTCTATTTTTACCTATTTTTATTTTAAAAAAAAAAAAGTGCTTGAAAACCATCATCAGATAGTTTTCTTCAATTCAGAAAGTCTGGATTCGCTCAAGCCAGTGTATTTGACAATCACATCAAAGTCAAAACCTTTAATCAACATATTTTTAGCAACTTCTTCTTTTCCTTCTTCTTTTGTCTCTTTTTTTCGTTGTTTTTTTCCTTCTTCTTCGAATAGCTGGTTTACGCGTTTTGATATTGTTAGTTCCATTGGGAATCCCTCCAGTATTTTTTCGAATTCTTTTTGGCCGAATAGCTTTTCTCCTTCGAACATGAACCACATCAGTATTTCTTCTAGATTTTCGTCAAGACTTTTGCCTATGTTCCTTTCTAAATCAATTTTTTGGACTGATGGATTATTGTATATCTCTTTGATTATTTCAAGGAATTCCTTGAATATTTCTTTCATGTCTCTTTGGAATCTTGTTTTTAATCCTATGGTTAAGAATATGAGGTCATTATTATTTAAGTTTTCATTATTATTCAGCTTATTTTTTATTATCTTTAGTTGCTCCTCTCCATCAATGGAACAATATGGGAGCACTTTTATGTATAATGTTCCTGCCGGTCCGTAGTCTACCTTTTTCACTTGTTTTTCTGTCTCTGCTGTGGTTATCGATATTGCTTTTATGGGTTTGTCGATTAATTCCCCTATGGCTACTATGTAGTGGGCGTGCTTGTGCAGCGCCCTTCTTGATGGCCCCTCGCTTTCGAACTCGATGCTGTATGTCATGTCAGTTTTGAGGTTGAGTGCTATTTTGTCTGCTCTCAGTCCTCCCCTTAGCTTTGAGGTAAGTTCCGTATCGAAGAATTTATCTATGCAATCTTCTTCGCCCATGATTTCAAGTATTGAATTTATGTCCATAACGCAGAAATCCTTTTGAGCTATATCATAAAAATGAGGGTTATGAAAGTCGTCCTCCTTCATAATTCGCCACAACTTTTTTACAAATTTCATAATCCAATATATTGATTAAACTACTATATAAACTTAATTTTCAAAATAAAGCAATATTATAATCAATAATAAGATTATAAGCACTTAGAAGAATTTATTCCAAATAATAAAATTGTTTTAACCTTTAAAAATTGCACTCATATATAAGTAAAATAAAAAAGTTTGAAATGAGCAAGGAACCTCATTCATTCCGTTTGCCCAATTATTGACAGCGAAACGGTTCTGCCGCTTCTGGGACCATCCAATTCAATGAAGAATACTGATTGCCATGTTCCCAAATCCAATCTTGAATTCCTTACAGGAACGGTTTCGCTTGAAGACAATAGGAATGACTTCAGGTGGGCGCGAGCATTGTTGTCTATCCTGTCATGCTCATAGCCATACTTGTCTGAAATCAGATTATCCAAACAGAATTCAAGATCATTAAGCAACCCATTTTCATTTTCGTTTACAACAATTGCTGATGTTGAATGTCTTGAGAAAATGTTAATGATTCCGTCGCCAATTCCCGAATCGACAATTTCATCGTTGATTCTGGAAGTGATGTCAATTATTTCAAACTGTCTTGATGAATTTATCCTAAAACTAGCTGATTTCATTTTCATGAAATTATATTTGAATCTTATGATATAAAAAAATAAGAAAAGAGTTAGTAATACTCTTTTTTCTTTGTATATGCCACATAGATTATGAAAATACCTATGCATAAAAGCACTACCTGTGGGAAAAGCGCATAGATTATTGCAGGTATTATCTTAAGTACTGCCAATATCCAAAGAACTGCATAGATTATTATTAAAGCCCCTATAAGGAAGCTTACCTTTATGAACAATGACCTTAAATCAAAAGGCATTTGACCTGGAAAAGGCATGTCAAACCACCTACAACTCTTTTATGCCGTCTTTGGTTCCGATAATGACCTTATCAACCATGTTTGCAAAAATACCGTTTTCAACAACACCTGGAATGGTGTTTAAATCAATTTCCAAATGTGTAGGGCTTTCTATTTTTTCAAATTTGGCATCGATCACAAAGTTTCCGTTGTCGGTTATTACAGGACCGTCCTTACGTTCAGCCATCCTTATTTCAGGTGTTGCACCCATGTCTTCCAGGGTTTGCATTACAGTACGTGAGGCTTCCGGAAGCACTTCCACAGGAACAGGAAACGCTCCAATTTTTTCAACATATTTTGATTCGTCAACAATAACGAAAAACTTGTCAGCAGCATAATCCACAATCTTTTCCTTTGTGTGTGCAGCTCCCCCTCCCTTAATGAGATTGAACTGTTCATCCACTTCATCTGCACCGTCAACTGCCAGATCAATGTCATTCTCTTCAAGAGAGGTTATTGGTATGTTCCATTGTTTTGCAAGCAACAGTGATTGGAATGATGTTGGAATTCCCATCACTTCAATTCCCTCTTCAGCTATCCTTTTTCCGACAGCCTCAATGAAATAATGAGTTGTGGAGCCTGTTCCAAGCCCTAAAACATCACCGTCTTTTACATATTCAGCTGCCTTATATCCTGCATCCTTTTTAAGATTCATATTATATACCTCTTTAAATATCAATAATTATCATACAACAAAAGCCAAGGTTATTTTATTCAATCTATAACCTTTCTTACATTCACCCTTATGCTTTCCTTCACTTTCAACAATTATGCATTTGTCATTTTCAACAAGTCCTTCCGGGACACAATATTCCCTATATTCGCAATCCTCATCGCAATCAATTGGAATGTACTGGAATGTTGAACCTTCAAATATATTTCTGGAATTTGTAAGAAGTTCTATTGGAGCCTTTTCAACCTCCACCGGAACCACAGTATTCCCCTCATGAATAGGGCATTTCTGCTCATTATCCCTTACATCAAGAATTTCATACATTCTGTTCCTTTCCAATGTGTCCACACAAGATGATTTAAATCTGCAAGATTCACATTCTTCTGCAGGACCATAGAAAATAAAGCTAGTGCCTTTTTTAGCCAAATCCTTACCAATTAAAGTTATCATTTAAATCACACCTGTACTTATAGCCAATTCATGAGCTGCGTCTTCAGAAATACCTTTCTCACCAAGAATAGTATATCTTTCAGGACGTATTGTATGAGCTTTAGTCAATGCTTCTATTATGTCGTCTTCACAAACTCCCAATTCCTTAGCGTTTGTTGGAGCGCCGATTGCCTTTAAGTTATTTCTAATGAATTTCCAATCCCCACCATAGACCTTCATCATCAATATGGTTCCTATACCACACTGCTCTCCATGAAGGGCGGGCTTGTCTAAAATCAAATCTAATGCATGGGAAAATTTATGTTCGGAACCGCTTGCAGGCCTGCTTGAACCGGCAATGCTGATTGCGGTACTGCTGCTGAAAAGGGTTTTGAGAACTACACGAGCGCTTTCTTCAAGGTTCGGTTTGATAGATTCTATATTGTTTGTAATCATCTTTGCAGACATTATTGAAAGAGAAGCTGCAGATTCACTATATGGAACGTTTTTCAAACGTTTCGCCAACTGCCAGTCCTTGATTGCTGTGAAATTGGAAATAAGGTCCGCACATCCTGCAGCCAATAGGCGGAAGGGAGACTTTGAGATTATTTCACTGTCCCCTATAACTGCTATTGGAGCATGTGCCTTCAGTGAAGTCGAATTGTTTGCACCCTTGATTGAAGCTAACGGAGAAACAATACCGTCATGTGAAGCAGTTGTCGGCATTGAAATAAAGTAAACGCCCTTATTGCTGGAGGACAATTTTGCAACGTCAATAACGGTCCCTCCACCAACACCTATAACAGTAGTGTTTTCATCAATCAGATCTTCCACCTGGCCAACAGACTCAAATGAAGCCTCTGTAACCTTAGCTACCTCCACATCATAATCATTTTGCTGCAGACTGTCGATAGCGAATCTGGCTCCAATATCATAAGTTTTTTGGCCCGTTACAATAAGAATCTTCTTATCAAGCTTTAAACCATCACAAATATTGCCTGTGTCATGAACCACACCCGGCCCAATATGAACTTCACGAGGCATTTGTATTACTCTAGAATCCATAATTTTCCCCATTAGTAATTAATATAATAATTATATAATGCTTAATATAAACTTCTTTCTTTTTAACTTGAGGAAATCAAACAATTCAAAATTATGAATTAAAACTAAATATTAAAAGTAAGTAAAGACAATAAATTAATATGGTGATATAGTGGAGAATTTTAGCGAATGGTTCCATAATATTTTAGAAGAGGCAAACATTACTGATTCCAGATATCCTGTAAAAGGAATGGCAATCTGGATGCCTTATGGATTTCAAATTAGAAAATACACATTAGAATTATTGAAAGAATTGTTGGATAAGGACAATGAAGAGGTTTTATTCCCAATGCTCATTCCGGAAGCTGAATTGGCCAAGGAAGGAATTCATGTCAAGGGATTTGAAGACGAGGTTTACTGGGTTACAAAGGGCGGTCAGAAGGATTTGAATGAACAGTTGGCTTTAAGGCCTACAAGTGAAACCGCAATCTATCCAATGTACTCATTATGGATCAGGTCACACATTGACTTGCCAATAAAATACTACCAGATAGTGAATACCTTCAGATATGAAACAAAACATACAAGGCCATTGATCAGGGTTCGTGAAATCACTACATTCAAAGAAGCCCATACTGCCCATGCAACCAAAGAAGAGGCAAAGGAACAGGTGGATGACTACATTGAACTTTACAAAGAATTCTTCAATGATTTAGGAATTCCATATCTCATCAGCGAAAGACCATCCTGGGACAAGTTCCCTGGAGCTGACTACACAATGGCTTTCGATACAATAATGCCTGATGGAAAAACCCTGCAGATAGGTACAATACACAATTTAGGCCAGACCTTTGCAAAAACCTTTGACATAACCTTTGAAGACAAGGACGGAGAACATAAATATGTATACCAGACCTGTGCAGGATTGTCAGACCGTGTTGTAGCTGCAATGATAGCCAATCATGGTGACGAAAAGGGTTTGCGCCTTCCGGCAATGGTTTCACCTACACAAGTTACAATAATCCCTATTTTATTTAAAAAGGGCAAGGAAGAGGTTATGGACAAATGTATGGAAATCAAGGAAAAGCTGGAGGCTGCAGGACTCCGTGTCAATATTGATGACAGGGACATTAGACCTGGTAAAAAGTTCTATGACTGGGAGCTTAAGGGAACACCGATCAAGCTTGAACTTGGACCAAGGGATTTGGAGAACAACATTACCATTGCAATGCGCAGAGACAATCTGGAGAAAGTGGAGCTTGCTTTGGATGAGCTGCTTGTTGACAATGTTGTTAACCTCATCAACGAATATGATAAGGACTTGAACACAAGCTCATGGAACTTCCTTGAGGAACATGTGATCTTCGCATCCGAACTGGAAGAAATCCCAGAACTGATAGAGGCAGGAAATGTTGTCTCATTTAACTGGTGTGGAGATGACGAGTGCGGTAAGCAGATTGAGGAAGAGACCGGCTATGACATTTTAGGAATCTACGAAGAGCTTGACGGCGAATCCGGCCTTAAATGCATCAACAATCCTGAAGAGGATGCAAAATACATTGCACTTATAGCTAAAACATATTAGAGTGATATCATGGATGAAATTTATGGGATTATACCAGTTAGCAAATTTAAAAATGCCAAAACCCGTCTTTCTCCCTTTCTAAGTGAAAAGGAACGTGAAGAACTTTTAAAGGTAATGCTGAAAGACGTTACAGACTCCTTGAAAAGGCACGTTGACAAAATCATCATAATCAGTGCCGACGAGGAAGTTCTCAATTATGCTAAAAGCATCAACCTGGATGTCTTGAAGGAAAATGAAAACTCAAACCTGAACAAGGCCTTGAAACAGGCAATGGACTACTGCAAAGGCAACGCTAAAAAGGTAATCATCATGCCTTCAGACGTTCCGTTGATTGGCAAGACCAACATCCAAATGCTAATTGAATCAAGCAAATCCTTAGATTTCATCATTGTTCCGTCAAAAGGTGGCGGAACCAATGCAATCATTTTGGAACCATCAGCAATAAGAACCAGATTTGGAGATTTCAGCTATAAGGAACATGTTAATGCAGCTGATCGTAAAAAACTTAATCCTCAAGTTCACGATTCATTCTTTATGGCTTTGGATGTTAACACCACTGAAGATTTGGGAGAAATCATGGTCCATGGTGAAAATACCCACACCAGAAAATATCTGAAGAAACTGAAAATAAACGTGGAATCGATTCATGGATCCGAAAGGCTAAGGGTCACCAGAGGATAGCTTATGATAGTTATGAGCATTGCCGGCGTTGATCCGTCAGCAGGTGCAGGAGTTTACGCAGATTTGAAAACGTTCCAGGCATTGGGAGTCTATGGAACCGGAATTGTAACTGCCCTTACTGCACAAAACCCAAATAAAGTTTATTCCATAAAGCCCATTGAAGCGGATTTTATAGGGGAACAGATTGATGCCGTTCTTGACAGCTATGATATAACCTACATAAAAACAGGAATGCTCTATTCCAAGGAGGTTGTTGACGTTGTAATCGGCAAAATTAGGGAGCATGACCTGAAATGTGTTGTTGATCCCGTAATGGTTGCAACTTCCGGCGGTGCGCTATATAGGAATGAGCTTGTGGAAGCCTTTAAAAAACTGTTAAAAGTAGCTATTTTTACAACACCAAATGTAGATGAAGCAATTAAATTAACTGATGTTGAAATTAATGACGTAAATACTGCAAAAGACGCTTCATTAAAATTAGGAAAGTTTTGTAACAACATGATTACTGGAGGCCATCTTCAAGGAAACAATGTGATAAACATTGACTCAAAGATTACCGTCAGTAGGCAGGAACTTATAGAGACAGGCAACCTTCACGGAAGCGGATGCAATTTCTCCGCAGCAATCGTAAGCTACCTTGCAAAAGGAGAAACCTTGGAAAATGCAATAGGATTGGCTGAAAAATATACTCATTCAGCAATTGAAAACGGCAATTACGGAACCCTAATTCCAAAAATATAAAAAGAGATTAGATAAACTTTCTAATCTCACTTAAAGGCATTCTTAAATTTCTTATGATATCCTCATGAGACATTTCTTTTTTTACATAGGCATCCAGCATGACATTGGTATAAGGATAGCCATTGTATTTGAAAAACTTCTCAACAAAATACTCATCCAGATCTAAGCAATCCCTTGTTTTAAACAGTTTTGTTTTTTTAATTTTCAAGTAGTCAATAGCCTTAATCAAACTTGCAATCCTTTTTCCATAGCTATTCTTGCCATTCAAAAGAATGAAAGGAAGATTATTGAAGTAATAACTACATCCATTAAACTCGTCACTAGCCACTCCCTGAGCTTCAAAAACCAAAACTCCAAACTCGGCCAAAACGTCCTTCATCAGATACAAAACGTCATCATAGTCAAGAAGGGGAATCAGAACATTATCCTTATTGAAGTTCAACTTGTCAAAGCAGGGAATTTCCTCCTTTGAAAACTCAATATATTTGTTTCTTCTCATTTTTGAAAAGAGAAGCTCATTTTTAAGTCCCAATGACAAATTTTTATCTACAAAGTTGAAATAGTCTAAAGTAGTTGTCATAGCAAATATTAGTTTAAATGAACAACTTTAAAAGCTTTTTGTGTGAAATAAAAGCAATTATGCAAAGAAAAATAAAAAAAAGTGAAGGACAATAATTAGTCCCATGCATCCAATTTTGAAATTACTTCCTCTTGGACTTGAATAAATTCCTGAGATTCCCTTTTTCTTGGCCTCTCAAGATCCACATGGAAGATTTCCTTGATTCTTCCAGGGTCCCTACCCATAATAACTATGTCATCAGCAAGATAAACGGCCTCATCAACATCATGAGTTACAAAAACGATGGTATTTTCAAACCTTTTCCAGACTCCTATCAACTGCTCTTGCAACTTGTGTCTGTTCTGCATGTCCAAAGCAGAGAAAGGCTCATCCATAAGCAATATTGGAGTATGGTTTAAGAGAGAGCGTATAATAGCCACCCTTTGCTTCATTCCTCCGGAAAGCTCATGAGGATATGCATCCTTAAACTCTATTAGCCCAACCCTTTCAAGATAGGTTTCTGCACTTTTCAGATTCTCCTCCTTGGATTTGTTATTGAGATTAAGGCCGAACATTACATTGTCAAGGACTGTTAGCCATGGAAAGAGAGAATATTGCTGGAAAATGACTGCCCTATCGCCTGACGGTTTCTTGACGACTTCGCCATCAGCAATGATTTCACCTGAAGTGGGAGTATCCAAACCAGCTATAAGACGCAAAAGAGTAGTTTTCCCACAACCGGAAGGACCCAATAGACAAACGAATTTTCCATCTTCAATATCCAAATTAACATTTTCTAAAACATCCAAATCCTTTTTATTAGTCTTGAATGATTTGTTAATATTTTTAACTTCAATTGACATTCTAAATCCTCCTACCAGAATACGTAGCTTTGGATCTTACCAAATATATAATCCAATACCAATCCGATAATACCAATAGTCAACATTCCAACAACTGTTGTACCTGTGTCAAAAAGGTTTGTGGCTGTCAAAATCATATAACCCAAACCGCTGCTTGATCCAATCATCTCAGCAGAGATTGTACACATCAATGCTATTCCAACCCCCACCTTAAGTCCTGAAAGAATATACGGCACAGCAGAAGGCAAAATGACCTTAGTTAGAACAGTTGTGTCATCAGCCCCTAAAGTTCTTGCTGCTTCAATCAAAACCTTGTCAGTTCTCTTTACCCCATCAATTGTATAAACTAAAATAGGGAATACACAACCCATAAAAATAATAAATACAGCAGGAACAGTTCCTATTCCAAACCAAAGGATGGAAAATGGAATCCATGCAACTGGAGGAATCGGCCTTAAAATACTGATGACGAAAGTACAGATATCCTCAAGTATTTTGTAAGCACCGAGCAATATTCCTAAAGGAATTGCAACAATGGAAGCAATTGCCATACCTGCAAATACCTTAAATAAAGTATCAAATGAATCTGTAAACAGTTCTCCAGTCAAAATGATGTGCCATGCAGAGATGCAAACATCAACAGGACTTGGCAATGTATATGGAGTTACCAGATGTAGAACAGAAGTTATTATATACCATACGATAATAATTATAATCGGTAAAATTACAGGTGTAAACTTATTTTTATACACATTATCACTTTAAAAATTCAATTAACATTTAATATTGTGTATTGAAAATATATAAAGTTTTTATAAAATGGATTTAAATCCTGTAAATTTATTTAAGAATGGAATCTTGCTCATAATATAAATCAAAACATTGACTGAAACCAAAACGCATATTGAAAAAAGCGGAATTGTGACCAATGCATTGTTCTCTAAAGAAAATATTGATAATTTCTTAAGAGCCCCAATCACCAGCAAATGAGCCAAATAAAATCCATATGACTCAAGACTTATCAATACGATGATTGAATTTATCCTATCACTTAACTTATTGAAACTAGTATTCTTAACAATGATAAATAAACCAACGGCTTGCAAGCACGCATTTGGAGTAATGTCTCCAACGGACATGAATGCAAATGTTTGAACGCCTGTAATGTATGCCACACCAACAGTTCCCACAAAACACATAAAAGTTCCAATGATGAACAGCAGCAAACCGAATTTTCTGCTTTGAAGATATCTTGAATCCTTAAAGGCCAAATAATAACCTAAAATAAAGTAGCCTATAGCCCCACCAAAATATCTTAGATAGTCATAGATTATAGTGTCATAACCTGTAAGTGTCATTGCCAAATACAAAATCATCACAACAATCCAAACGGCTAAAAAATATTCTATTTCTTTAAAAGAAGAGTTTTCAATCCATTTTGATAGAATAGGTGCAAAAACATAAAGACCAATAATCATATATACAAACCAGAACAGCAGACAGACACTGGTCGGATCAATGAAACCGTAGAAGAAATATTTAACGAATCCGAAAACGTCGGAATATCCATCAATTAAAAAATAATAGCAAATTGCATAAATAAACATCCAAAAAACAAAAGGAACAAAAATCCGTTTAAAACGCCTAGGAATATTAGTTATTGGTTCTGGCTTTCTTAAAATCAAAAATCCGGAAGCTAAAATAAAGAATACGACAGCATACCTTGTTAATGATTCGAAACCTACAGCAATAAACCAGTTTGATGTAAATAATAAGTTTTCTTCAAGGTATCTTCCAGATACATGAATTATTGCAACTGCAAAAACGGCAAGTGCCTTAATCCAATCCACCCATAAAATCCTTTTGCTATCCTTATTATAAAACATACAGTTATTATTTTTGATTTTAAAATATATAAACTATTAGTAAATTATTACAAAATTGATTTAAATCCGGTGAATTTATTCAAGAAAGGCAACTTGCTCATGACATAAATCAGCACATTTGCAATAATGAAACTAATGACAAATACTCCAGGTATAGCTACAAGAGCATTTCCGGAAATTGAAAAGATTCCGAATTTTTCCAGAAACTCAATGATTAAAATATTACACAAGTAAACGCCATAAGATTCCAAACTTATCAAAACAGCAAAGCTGTTAATCCTGTCAGACAATTTCCCGAAATCTGTGTTCTTAATCATTATGAACAAGCCAATACCCTGCAAACAAGCGTTAGGAGTTATCTCGCCAACACCAAAGAAGAGGTAACAAGGTCCACCAATGACAATGCTTCCAACTGTTGTACCTACAAAACAGATAGCTGTACCTAAAAGGAACAGGAATAAACCGAATTTTCTGCTTTGAAGATATCTTGAATCCTTAAAGGCCAAATAATAACCCAAAATAAAGTAGCCTATAGCTCCTGAGAAATACCTAAGGTAATCGAGAATGATTGTGTCAACATTGAGAAACTGGAAAACTGATACGAAAACCCAAATAACCAGGAAATATTCAATTTCCATAACGGAACAGTTCTCAAGCCATTTTGACAAAATCGGTGCAAAAAGATAAAGCCCAATTATCATATATACAAACCAGAACTGGATAGAAACGTTAGTTGGATTTAAAAAAGCCTCAAGCAGGTAAATGACAATGCCTACAGGATTGAATGAATGGTTTATCATGTAAAACTTAATAATTCCATAGACAAAGAGCCAAAATACAAAAGGTATGAAAACACGTTTAAATCTTCTTGGGAAATTTGTAATCGGCTCGGGCTTTCTTAAAATCAAAAATCCGGATGCCATTAAAAATAGAATAATCCCATATCTGCACAAGGATTCGAAAAATACTCCCACATACCAATTGAAAGAATAAAGAATAGATGGATCGAAAAATTGAGTTGAGGAATGGAGACCTAAAACTCCAATTATAGCAAAAACCTTTAACCAGTCAACCCATAAAATCCTTTTACTATCCTTATTATAAAACATATATAAAAGTTTGTTACAACTAATATATATTTATTATAGAATTGTGGTGTATTGATGAAGCAGATTGCAAAGAAAGATTTTTCAAGAATAGGATTTAGTTATTTGACAATGGGAATATTGGCAATCGTTTCGCAAATATTTATAGCAGTCATTGTCTCCAAATTCAATCCGGAGATACTGACCAACGTTAACATAACAACAACCATCAGCTTCGTTTGCCAATATATAGTGCCATTCCCAGTCCTATACCTATTGCTTAAGAAAATAGAAAAAACCGACATTGAAAGGCACAGCCTAAGCTTAAGGAAATTTGCAATATGTTTTTGCATTACCTTCGCATTGATGTATATCGGAAACATTATCGGACTTTCAATAACCGGAATTATTGAAGTATTCAAACATACTGAAGTTATAAATCCGATTGTAAACCTTATAAACAGTTCCAGCATAATGGTAAATCTTATCTTAATATCGTTAATAGCTCCGATTTTTGAGGAAATATTTTTTAGAAAGTTTTTGATAGATAGAACCATAAAATATGGTGCCAAAATCTCAATAATTTTATCTGCACTAATGTTCGGCCTTTTCCATGGGAACTTAAACCAATTCTTCTATGCGTTTTTCCTTGGAGGCTTCTTTGCCTGCATATACATAAAAACAGGAAAGATCATCTATCCCATCATCCTGCATATGCTAACAAACACATTCGGGTCTGTAGTGACATTAGCTGTCCAGTCATTGATTGAATCACTTGGAAACACAATATTTGGAATTGGAGTTAACATTGCCTACTTCCTAATATTGGCAATTGTTCTTGTTATTGGATTGGCCTATATAATAAAATGGAGCAGAATATTTGGAAAATTCAAGAACAACATTGAAAATCCATTGAAAACAAGTTTATTAAATGTAGGGATGGCTCTTTTCATATTATTTTTTGTAATAGAAATAGTATATACTATTATAGTATAAAAAAGAGTTATGGAATATATCCATTGAAAATCCATTTAAAACCTTCAATAAAACATATCCCATGTTTTTTCTTTTTTATGTGACGTTCAACAACCTGAAACTTTTTTGTTAGAAGAAATTCCCAAAAACTATTTTTTAAGTATTCTTCTTATTGGTAAAACAAATAAAGCCAATAGCAATAGAACCATTGGATTACCTGTTTTTAACATTTCACGTTCAACATTCTCTCCCATAGCTTTGTCTTTTGCTGAAACATTGCTATGTGTACCATTATCCCCTTGATTTCCATTTGAAACAGTAAAAGTAGTGTCTGTACTGTTTTCTAAATATTTATAATTTCCTACATACTCAACAGCCACCGTATGGTTTCCCTCAGGAAGCATTGGAAGAACGAGTTTTCCGGTTCCGTTTTGAACAGGAACAACATAAGGTTTTCCGTCTACAGTGATTGTTACATTATCATTAATGTCTGAAGGAATTTCTACAAATATAATAATGTCTTTATCAGTTTGATTAACTGTTAGGTTAATCGGGGTTTTGTGTTTTGAAACAGTAAATACTGTATTGTTTGCAGATGAATAGTATTTGCTGTTTCCAGGATATTCCACATTAGCTGTGTAATTTCCTGCATATAGGCCACTTACTAAAAGTGTTCCTTTTCCGTTTGTTACTGTTACGCTGTATTGTGTTCCATTGATAGATACGGAAACTGTTCCGTTAATCCTGTTTCCATTTGCATCTATTAGGTCAACAACACCAGTAACCTTTTCATCCACCTTGTGATCTGGGATGAATATTGATACGTCAGTTTTTATCTTGCCGACTGTAAATGTTGTGTCGTTTACAGAGGGGTTGTAGATTTCGGTTTCATTGAAATGAACATGTGCATCGTAACCAATGCCCTGAGGCAATGTTTCATTGAGAGTAAAGTTAGCTATACCGTTTATAACTTCCACAACAAAAGGAGGGAAGTTAGCAATATTAACTGTAACATTTCCAGTTATGTTTTTGTCATATTCATCGACCAAGGTAATAGTACCGGTTATATTGTCCCCTTCAACTATATTGGGAACAGTAATTGTAGCTTTTGTATCCAATTTAGTTACATTAAATGTTGTATCATTGTTGGAAGGCAAGAATACGTCATCACCTGCGAACTTAACAGTAGCAGAGTGATTTCCAACCATCAAAGTATCATTTACTACAATATATCCAAGCCCATCATAGATAGGAACAATTATTGTTATGGTTCCGTCAATAACAACAGTCACGTTACCAGACATGTTGTAACCGTATTCATTGGTCAGATTTACTGTACCTCTGGTAGTTTGGTTGTATTTGTGATTAGGTATGTTAATAACTACATCAGTAGGAATATTGCCTGTAGAAATTAAACCAGGCAATATTGTTTGGTTATCAAACACAGCATTGTTATAGTATCCGTTAACTGGGAATATTCCAACCTTTTCCACCTTAAATGGAATAGCTGAATCGAAATCCAATGAAAATCTGTCAAACTTAGCATTGAAGTTTTTCTCAGGATTCCATACTGTAATGATTACGTTTGAACTGGATCCTATTGTGTTGTCATTGTCATCATATAAATGTGCCCAAAGGGCTTGAGTTCTGTTGATCGGCACAACGTATGATTCATTGTTGATAATCACCAGCTTTGTAGGACTTACAATCAGGTTTCCATCATTGTAAATCGGAATCAGATTGGTATATATGGTGTTTTGAGTCAGAGTAGCGTTTCTAGTATATTCGTCATTTGTAAGATAGATTGAAGAGAACCCTTCAACGTCCTCTTCGTTGATAGTATTTTTAACTATTGTTTTGTCTCCGCTGGAATAAATTGCAGACCCATTATTTAATGCGGAATTATTATTAAAATTGTTGTAGCCAATATAAGAATTAGCTGAACTATAAATGGCCCCACCGTTTTCTCCAGCTTTGTTTTTAGTTAAATTAGAATCGCTAATGGTAACCTGAGCTCCGTTAATTGCTCCACCGTTTTGTGATACTCTGTTGTTTTCAAAGCTAGATTCGGTTATGTTAATGAATGAATCCTTATCACCGCTGACCGCTCCACCGTTGACAGCAGTATTTTCTTCAAATACTGAATCGGAAACTACAACCCTTACGTTTTCAAGTCCTGCAATGGCTCCGCCATCAGTTGTTGCGGAGTTGTTTGTGAATTTGGACTTCTGCACGTCAATGAGGGAGTTGTAGTCTCCACTTATTGCACCACCCTTTTTGGCGGCGTTCCTATCGAAGGTAGAGTTAGTAATGTTAAACCTAACATTTTCAGTAGCTGAAATAGCTCCTCCCAAAACAGATGCATTGTTTTTAATAAAAGTGGAATTGGTGACGTCGATTACTGAGTTGTAATCCCCTCCAATCGCACCACCGTATTCTGCACTATTATTTTCAAAATTGGAATTGGAAATATCTATATAGACATTTTTATAACCTGAAATAGCTCCACCAGTACTATTTGCACCTGCACCATTTGCGCTGTTGTTAGTGAAGTTGGTGTTTTCTATGTGAATTTTAGATCCTACATTGGCATAGATTGCTCCACCGTCATCATCGACAGTATTCTTGTTAAATGTGGAATTGTAAAGGTATATCCCTACATTTAAAGATCCATCAATAGCTCCACCATACTCGGTTGCATGGTTTGAGATGAAAGTGGAATTGACGCCAATGAAACTTGAATCTGCATTTTCATAGACCGCCCCTCCACGTAGGGCAGTGTTGTTTTTAAATACAGCATTGGACATGTTAACCAATACTTTAGTGGATGCAGCGATAGCTCCTCCGTAATGGGTTGCGTTGTTGTCCAATAAAGTTGAGTTAACGACATTGATAATGGAACTTTCATTAGCTGAAATAGCTCCCCCATCAAAGGTAGCTGAATTCCTATTAAAAGCACATTCAATCAAATTAACCTCAGAATCTGAAGATGCACTTATACCACCACCAACATTAGCTTTGTTGTCATTAAATGTAGATAATGAACAATTAATTACTGAATCGTTTGAAGCAAGTATTGCCCCACCGTTAGTTTTAGCATTATTATAGACGAAAGTGGTGTTGTCAATAATAATGTTTTTGTTGTTCTTGGAGTATATTGCACCCCCTGCATTTGCAGTGGAGTTGGTGAAGTAAGAATTTAAGATGAAAATAGGAGAACCCTGGTTTGCATATACAGCTCCACCTTCGGTTTTTGCTGTACTGTTAATAAACCTGGTGTTATTAACCTCTAAAATTGCTGTACTACTTGTCTTGTTAACTTCATCAGATGAAATAACTCCTCCTTCCAAAAGAGCGGTGTTGTTAATGAAGTCTGTATTGTTTATTTTCAATACCTGACCTGCATTAAAGATTGCTCCTCCGTGAAGTGCAGTATTATTTATAAATCTTGAATCGGTGATGTTGAATGTTGATTTATCACCGTTGTAGTTATAAATAGCTCCTCCATAACTTGCATAATTGTTTCTCATGGTAACATTTTCGAAAATGATGTCTGCGTTGTCGTGATAGAAAACAGTACCATATGAATTGTTGTTTTTGGCTTCGTGATTTTCAATGATTGTATTTGCAATGTAAAGGTTTCCTCCCCTATCGTTTGCAATAGCTGTACCAAATGTACCGTTAAGCCCCAATTTTGCATCAGGATCTGGTGTTGTCAAATAATTTTGAGCAAAGTAAGAATTATTGATTGTTAAAAAACCAGTACTTCTAAGTGCACCAGCAGCGTCTTCGGCATGGTTGCCGATGAATCTACAATTGGTCACATATTGGAAATAGTCCTTATGATTCTTGTCATCATATACGGCGATTGCCCCTCCACGTGAAATACCTCTTAAATAATCACTTCTTTCACAGTTTACTGAGTTACCTGTAAAGTTACAGTCAGTAATGTTGACCAATCTGGTTTCGATTACATAGACTGCACCGCCAACAGCTGTTGAAAGCTTAGTACCATGAGCAGTGTTGTTAATGAAATTACAATTGCTTAACTGTATGAAATTACCGTTATAGTAACTAACAGCTCCTCCGTTGGAACTGTCGTTGCCTCCTGCGGTGTTACTACAGTAGTTATTAGTAAAGTTTGTGTATGATACATTTAGATTGGCACCCCTAACACAAATGGCACCACCATAAGCAGTCCCCTGTTTTATGGTGTTGTTCTCAAAATTACAGCCTTTGACTGTTAAGGAACCGGTCGAATAGATAGCACCACCATTATTAACACCTTCGTTAGCTATGAAAGTACAGTTAACAAGGGTCAAAGTACAGCCGCTTGCAACGGTTATGGCCCCACCCATAGATTGTCTAAATGCATTCATAATTACTAAGTCCTTTATAATAACATTCGCCCTATTGCTAATTGAGAAAACGGAAGCTCTCTTGTTATTTGCACTTTTTGCATCAATGACATGTCCATTTCCTTCAATTGTAATAGAATGATCAATTTTGATTCCATTCCCATATGAACTTGATTCACTATTCTGCAAGGTTATGTTATCTTCCACATTAATAACATCGCCAGCGCTCGAATGGCTAATTGCGTTATTTAGATTTGTAAAATTCCCACTAACAGAGTAGTCTTCTGCACTAATGGCTGCAATAGAACCCAATAAGATTACTAAAGCACAAATTAGCACTAAAAAGACTTTAAATCTGTTATTAAGAATTTTTTCACCTCTTTAATAATCGATTTTAAAGTCATTAGGAAAAAAACAATTTAATAATCATTTTTACAATTATAAAATTAATACGTATTAATTCCTAACATTATTATTTTGGTGTTAAAATATTATAAATTTATTTAAAAAGATTGATATGGCCACAAGTTGAAGAAAAAAATATTATAATGTGAATCTGTACAATATCACCAAAAACCAGCCAATAAAAAATAAGAAAACAATAATTTAAAAAAAAGTAGGAAAATAGTATTTAGATACTATTTAATATTTTTACAGCCTTGTTGAAAGCAGGCATTCCAGAAGTGATGAGAACCACTCTTAAAACATCCATAATCTCTTCTTTTGTAGCACCTAATTCCTGCATGGTACTGATCATTTGCTGTTTGATAGCTCTAGCATCTGATTTGGAAGCTTCAATTCCAATAGCTATCAATTTTTGAGTTTTATAATCAAGAACTTGACCGTTATAACAAACATTGCTGATTGATTCTGCAAGTGTGTATAAATCTGGTTCTTCCTCTTTTAACTCTCTAATACCTTTACCGTAGAAAACTCCACCTTTCATAATATTCATCTCCTTAAAAATTTTTAATTATTATTAATCCAATGTAGTATTTAAATGTATTGTTATAATATGCCAACTTTTATATTATTATTTATATTTAAATAATAAAAATTATCTGGAAGTGAACTAATCAACTTCTACAACAATTTTTCCATTGGAACTATTACTTTCCATTAGTTCATGTGCATGTGATATTTCATTTAATCTAAAAACTTTTGAGATAATTGGTTTAATTGAATGTTCGCCTATGAATTTCAATAAATTATCGATAACTTGTTGTTTGATTACTTCACTATCAAAGGAAGTTAAGTAGACTTCAGATGGAATATCTTCCATTGGAAGAAACGAATTGAATTCCCATTCCCCACCCAATATTCCAGTCATGCAAACAATCCTCCCTTGTTTTACATTTTTAAGAGAATCCTTAAGAGTTTTTGTACCAATAAGTTCTTGGATTTTATCAACCTTCTTAGAACAATTCAAAATTCCTTCATCAATTATTACTTCATCAGCCCCTAATTGTTTAAGTAACTCAACTTTAGACTTGTTTCTTGTGGTAGCTATTGTATAAACTCCTAATGCTTTTGCAAGCTGTATACTTGCTATTCCAACAGAACTAGTACCTCCACGGATTAACAAAGTTTCTCCAGATTTAAGTTGCAATGCATTAAATAATGATGCATATGCTGTATAATACATTTCAGGAATAGCTGCAAGAGTTGTAAAATCCAAATCTGTTTGAATTGAATAAACTTGATTTTTAGGAATTAATGTATACTCAGCATAACTTCCATCAAATTGACGACCAAGACCACCCATCATAGATATTACTTTATCTCCTTTTAAAAAATTGCTATCTCCAGGATCTTCCACAACCCCTACACATTCAATACCCATAATTCTTGGAAGTTTAACAGATGGTGAAAATCCTTGCCTTGTAAAAATTTCAGATCTATTAATACCAAATGCCTTTATTTTAACTAAAACAGTTCCAGGTTTTATTTTAGGTTTTGGAACTTCTGATACTTTTAAATCATTAGCCAAACATGGTTTTTCCAATACAACTGCCTTCATGAAACTCTCCTCGTTAACTTTTTAACAAAATCTGTTTTTGGATTATTAATGATTTCTTCGGGAGTGCCATACTGTTCTATTTTTCCATTGTTCATCACTATAACTTTATCTGCTAAATATAAAGCTTCCCTAATGTCGTGAGTGATGAAAACTATTGTTAAGTTTTTATTTTTATGAATCCTTTTTATCTCATCCTGTAACTGCTCTCTTGTTATTTCATCAATAGCCCCAAATGGTTCGTCCATAAGAAGGATATCTGGATTTGCTGCAAGGGATCTTGCAATTCCCACCCTTTGCTGCTGACCTCCAGACAATTCATAGGGCATTCTTTCAAGTAGATCTTCATCCAAATTAATTGTTTTGATTAAATCCTTAGCTACATTTAATGAATTATTTTTATCCAAATTCAAAACAAAGTTTATATTCTCTTCAACATTAAGATGAGGAAAAAGAACATTTCCCTGAATTGCATAACCTGTTTTACGTCTTAAATCAACTTTGTTTAATTTTGAAATGTCCACCCCATCAATATAGATGTTTCCACTTGTAGGATTTATTAAACCATTGATCATCTTAAGAACAGTAGTTTTTCCACTTCCCGAACTTCCAATTATTGTTATGAACTCCCCTTCGTTAATTTCCATGTTAAAATCATCTACAACTGTTTTATCCCCATATTTTTTGGAAATATTTTCAAATTTTATTTTACTCATATTATCCCTTTTCTTACTAAAAACTTGTGAGCTACATCTTGAGGCTCTTTTTTCTCTACTTCTACTTCATAATTCATTTTTGCCATATCTTCAGATGTTATTGTATTATTTAGACTTAATAAAATATTTTTAAGTTCCGGATGTTCATTTAACACATCAATCCTTACAATATTATAGCACTCATATGATGGGTAGAATTGCTTATCATCTTCTAAAACAACCACATTTGAATCACTTAATCTACCATCTGTTGTGAATATATTGATTACATCTACTTGCCCTGATTTAATAGCATCATATTTTAAACCAATATCCATATCTTGAGTTGACTTAAAATTCATCCCATACTCATTTTTAAGAGCATCATAACCATCCTCTCTTTCAAAGAAATCATACTCTGCTCCAAAAGTCAATTGATTAGATACACTAGCTAAATCAGAATATGTTTTAAGATTATACTTATCAGCCACTTCTTCAGTAACAGCTATTCCGTAGGTGTCTTCAAATCCGTAATCATTAACCCATGTAATATTGTACTGTTCATTATAATCTTTTTGAAGAGTATTAAACTGTTCTTCGTTATAAATCCCATCCTTTTTAAGAACTTCCATCCAACCGGTTCCTGTATACTCCGGATAGATATCAAAATCTCCCTTAAGCATTCCCGGATGAATATTGCTTGTTCCACCACCAATTCCTGTAGAAAGATCAACTTTTAAGTCTGAATTTGCCTCAATCACTTCCTTAAGCATATAACCCATAATATACTGTTCCGTCATTGGCTTTGTTGCAACATGAATCGTGTCATTTTGAGAGTTTGCATAAAGACTGCCTCCAATTAAAAGAATAATCACAATAAGTGCAGCCAATAAATACTTTTTATTGACTTTAATTTTCCTGTTATAATCAAATATCTTTTCGATTTGGCCTAAAATAAGATCTAAAACTATTGCTAGGATAGCTATCAAAAGACTTCCTGCAACTGTCATAACTATATTATTAGTTGTAATTCCTCTGTAAATTGCAACACCAAGTCCTCCAGCACCAATAAATGCTGCAATACCTGTAAGAGCAACAGTCATTATAACCATGTTTCTAATAGCTGATATTATATGAGGCATTGCTAAAGGAAGTTTGATTTTGTATAAAATTTGAAATTTAGTTGCACCCATTCCTTCTGCAGCTTCCAAAATATTTTTATCAATTGTTGTAATTCCGGTGTATGTATTTCTGACCATCGGGAGCAAAGCATAAACTGTTAAAGCTATGATTGCGCTAACATCACCAATACCTGTAACTGGAATTAGAAAACCAAACAATGCGATGGAAGGAATTGTATAAATCAAATTAACAACTACTAAAATCCATTTATTCCTTTTATATTCTCCAACAGCTATCCCTAACCCCAATCCTATTATAATAGCCAATACAATGGAAATTAAAGAAATCTGTAAATGTTGAATTGTTAAGTTTATAAAAAAGTCTCTTTGAGAGCTTATTAAATTAAATACATCAGTTATTATCATTTTCTATCCTCATAATAGCTTCATTTGGACAGTTAAAATAACATAATCCACAATGGAGACAATGTTCTTGTTGGATTTTATATGGATTATCTTTGATTGCTTTTTGAGGGCAATTCTTATAACATAATCCGCACTTTAAACACTCATCAGTTATTAAAAATCCTTTTTCAGCTATTTTGTAATTGTTTAACGAAAAGCTTTCTCTAAAAATAGGTTCTTTAACCAAATTGAAGTATTCCACTTCTCCCTCATAAACACAAAATGCTTGAAGAATATACCTTGAGTTACCTGGATAAACATCATTCATTGAAGGATTTAATTCAAAAATCTTATCTATTTCTTCTTTTTGATTATCTAAAAGATGAACATTACCATTAACACGGATTGACTCATAATCTTTAGTAAGACCAACAATTGCAACCTTTTTGGTATTGATTAGCTGATTGTAAAAATCTTTACCTTGGGCAGTTAAAAAATAGATTTTATCATCTTCAACATTCATTACATCAATTATTCTAACCTGAGGATGATTATTTTCATCAACAGTTGCAAAAGCCACATCTTTTATTTCTCTCAATAATTTCAAACATGTTTGCAAATCCATATTAATATTTCATAAAATCATATATATAAAATGACAAGTATCAAATAGATACTTAAAATATTAATAAAAATTCATTACATCACAACTTATACCCAATATAACATTTATACAATAAATATATAATTTAACCACATAAAAACCACTAAAAATATAAATAACAAAACAAAAAAAAATACAAAATCAAAATTACAAAAAAGAAATATGGAAAAATAACTAAAAATTAATCAAAAAAATTTTCGCACCAAAATTCAAAACCCACATCTAGCGAACACCCCCAAATAAAAAAAAGTAATAATATTTAGATGCTATTAAAGATTTTAAATGCTTTATTGAAAGCAGGCATTCCAGATGTGATGAGAACTAATCTTAAAACATCCATTATTTCTTCTTTTGTAGCACCTAACTCTTGCATGGTACTGATCATTTGTTGTTTAATAACTCTTGCATCTGATTTGGAAGCTTCAATTCCAATGGCTATTAATTTTTGTGTTTTGTAGTCAAGAACTTGACCGTTATAACAAACATTGCTGATTGATTCTGCAAGTGTGTATAAATCTGGTTCTTCCTATTTTAACTCTCTAATACCTTTACCGTAGAAAACTCCACCTTTCATAATTTCATCTCCTTAAAAATTTTTAATTATTATTAATCCAATGTAGTATTTAAAGGTCTTGTATTTAAAATTGGTAAAATTTAGTAGGATTGATTTGTATTATGTAACCTTTTATTGAAAATATTTCTAATCACCACACTTATAAGTGCCAATATTAACCAAAAAATACCTCCAAATAATATATAATCAATTCCAATACCTGCAATTAACATACTACTTAATCCAGTCCCTATAGTTATACCTACATTTCCGCTTGATAAAAATATTCCATTTGCAAATTCCGGTGCTTCAGGTGCTGATGATACAATCCAATACTGTTGGATATTATTCCCAAGTCCTGCAATAACTCCCCAAATTGCTATAATTATTAACATAACTACAACGAATTGATTAAATCCAAAAATCAATAGATAAATTGCAGATAATACAAAAGGAAATGCAAAAACTGTTTTAATTGGTTTGAAAGATAGCAAATGACCACCAATATAATTTCCAATAATGCTTGTAAGGCCATATAAAAATAGTGCAAATGTTAAAACAAATCCAACAATATGACTTACATCGCTTAAATAAACGGAAATAAAACTATAAACACTATAAAGACCTGCAGTTAAAAATACTACTCCTAAAATAGATAATAAAAATACTGGTTTTTTAATTACAGATACCTGATCACCATAAGAAATTGATTCTTTTGGTTCTATAGATGGCATGAAAATAAGCAATCCTATAAATGATATTGCATTAATTATAGCCATAAACAACATTGCAATTTGATAAGATCCATTAAATGCTAAAAAGTTAATAATAGGCACTCCTAGAACCATTCCTGCAGAAACACCCATTATTACTCTTGAAACTGCTTTTAATGATTCATCAGGATTAACTAAATCAGCAGCCAAAGTAAGTGCAAATGAACAAAATATCGGATGAAAAAAAGCAGGAATAACCCTAATTATTAAAGCTAAATTAAAATCTGTTACAAATATTGATAAAATATTGGAAATAACAAAAATTAACAAAACCAAAAGCAGAGATTTTTTATAATTAAATTTAGAAAAGATTAATGGCATTATAATTCCTGCAATAGCTACTCCCAATGCAAATAAGCTTACAAAAAGACTAGCCTGACCTACAGATACATTGAATTTTGTTGCAACTAATTGCAATATTCCTACAAAACCCATTTCAGTAGTTAAAATACCAAATGTACCAAAAGCTAATAAAAAAATAATAATACTCAATTTATCTCTCATTATACCAACCATTCTTAAATATTTTCTTTTATTTTTTGATTTAAGTCTTCCAAATACAAATTTCTTCATATACATTATTTCATAAATGTTGCATTTGTCAACAATTAAAATATTAGAAAAAAGAAATATATAAATGTTGCGAGATACAACAATGGCTCTTTCAAAAATATTAGTGAAAATTCCAATATTTTCGCTATTTGAATATTATTGGAAAAAATCTAACTCTTGCATATAACTAAACATTAATTTGCCAAAAACTAGAACAATTTTATGAAAAATATTCATTAATAATATTTTCTAAAATGATATTTATAAAAAAATATTGGGTAAACCATCATATTGTTTCAAAAATAAGAGGTTTACTAAAAAAAATATTGCAAAAGTATATGAAAAAAGTGTAGAGTAAAACAACATTAATATCTACTGTCGTTTACATCACTTTCATTATAAAAACAGCAAATAAAAAAAGTGTGAGGTAAACGAGAATGTCTTTCATTAGTAAAAAAAGTAAAAAACAGATATCAAAAGCCATAAGCAACTACAAATCAGAATATGGAATAATCATATCCAATACAACCCAAAATATCGAAAGGGAGGACAACATCATTTATCTTCCTCTCAAAACATTTTTTATTGGTATGAAAATAGGGAAAAATAAAAAAAATGGAGGAAAAATGGTTGATAAAAACCATTTTTAATTTTCTTTTGACTGTGTTTCACTATAAGGTTTCATGTTC
The DNA here is from genome assembly GCF_030539665.1 of Methanobrevibacter sp. Taxonomy (NCBI): domain Archaea; kingdom Methanobacteriati; phylum Methanobacteriota; class Methanobacteria; order Methanobacteriales; family Methanobacteriaceae; genus Methanobrevibacter; species Methanobrevibacter sp. The sequence continues at coordinate 43,015 of NZ_JAUNXR010000004.1, read as the reverse complement.
CAGAATACTACGTTCATTATAACGACCACCAATGCAACAACAACTAAGGAGACCCAGAATCCCATGTTAAATCCTAAATAATCTGTTGTTCCAAAAAGGCTTAACCAAATACTATTCCATTCCATTTTATTACCTCCCTATAATAGTTCTCCGTAATGGCGTATGAATGCCTTCTTCAAGCTTGTAGCTAGCAGCATGTACAGCAATATACATGGTATCAGGTAAATGAAGTAAGACATTGGCAATGCAGTCATTCCTAAAGCTACTCCAAATGGAGTGAATGGAATGAGTGTCAATGCAATAATTCCGGTAAATGTCAATACTGTAACCGGCAAGGATGCTCTACTTTGTATAAATGGAAGTTTTGGTGTACGTAACATATGGATAACAAATGTTTGACTCCACATTGATTCAACAAACCATCCTGCCTGGAACATTGCAATGTATAATGCTGATACCCTGGCCAGTTCTGCACCTGAGAAATGTGCTGGGAGATCTGTAAAGAGAATACCGTTTGATACGAATATCGGACAGAATACAAAATACATGAAAATGTAGGTTGTAAAGTCAAATATCGAACTTGTAGGGCCAATCCAAATCATGAATTTGCCAATTGATGATGCATTCCATTTTCTAGGGATTTGTAGGAACTCTTTATCAACATTGTCCCATGGCATTGCAGTACATGACAAGTCGTAGATTAAGTTCAATAAAATGATTTGAATGCTTAACATTGGTAAAAATGGAAGCAGTGCAGATGCGGCCAATACGGAAAACATGTTTCCGAAGTTTGAGGACGCAGTCATTTTGATGTACTTAATCATGTTTGCATATGTTTTACGTCCTTCGATGATTCCTTCTTCCAAAACCATCAAGTCCTTTTCAAGCAAGATAACGTCAGCGGATTCCTTTGCAACATCCACTGCAGTATCTACAGAAATTCCAATGTCTGATGCCTTCATTGCTGTTGCATCATTTATTCCATCACCCATGTATCCGACAACATGTCCTGCTTCTCTTAAAACAGTTACAACCCTTGATTTTTGATCAGGAGTTAATTTAGCAAATACATCAGTTTCCTGAGCTATTTCAGCCAATTCCTCATCAGTCAAAGCATCAATCTCACTTCCGACAACCATGTTGCGGACTTCCATACCTACTTTTTTACAGATAGTCCTTGTAACCTTTTCATTGTCTCCTGTTAGGATTTTGGTAACTACGCCATATTCTTTTAAGGCTTTGATAGCTTCCTCTGTTGATTCTTTAGGAGGATCTAAGAAAGCCAGATATCCCATTAGAATCATGTCACATTCATCATCAACAGAAAATTCCCCTACAGGAGACGGATTGTTCTTTTGTGCAAGTGCAATTACCCTGAATCCTTCTTCAGAGAGTTTGTTAACTTGATTGTACACTTTTTCTTTTAAATCTTCGGTTAATTTTTCAACTTTACCATTATATTCAACTGATGAACAGATATCTAGCATCTCTTCAACAGCACCTTTTGTAACCATTTGTGTTTTGCCGTTTTTGTCCTTAACTACAGTGGACAATCTCCTACGTGTAAAATCAAATGGAATTTCATCTACTTTAACATATGCTTCTGATAAATCTAGCAATTTTGGATTTTCATTTTCTTGTTCTTCTGTTTTTTCAATGATGGCCTTATCCATTAGATTTTTATAACCTGTTTGGAAATAGCTGTTTAGATAAGCGTGCCTTAGTACGCGGTCATCATCATTTCCCATAACATCCAAATGATATTCCAGAATTACCTTGTCCTGAGTCAATGTGCCTGTTTTATCTGTACATAAAACGTCGATAGCTCCGAAGTTTTGAATTGAGTTTAAATTTTTAATGATAGTTTTCTTTTTACTCATTGCAACTGCACCTTTTGCAAGGCAGGTTGTAACTATCATCGGAAGCATTTCAGGAGTCAAACCCACTGCAATGGAAATTGCAAACAAGAATGCCTGGAGCCAGTCTCCTTTAGTGAATCCGTTTATGAAGAATACAACAGGGACCATGATCAGCATGAATCTTATTAGAACCCATGACACTGAGTTTATTCCTTTTGTAAAGCTTGTTTCAACATGTTCCTTTCCTACTTCAGCAGCCATGCTACCGAATAGGGTATTGTCACCTACAGCCACAACAACACCATAAGCTGATCCTGAAATTACATTGCTCCCCATAAAAGCAATGTTGTTGTATTCTGTTATCGCATCGTGCTTGGTGTCAACAGTAGCTACCTTTTCGATTGGTTCGCTTTCCCCTGTAAGAGATGATTGGCTGATAAATAAGTCTTTAGCTTCCAAAATCCTCATGTCTGCAGGTATGATGTCCCCTACAGACAATTTGACAATATCTCCGACTACCACATCATCAAGATCAATTTCTTCCTGTTTTCCATTACGTATTACATCACAGATTGTTGTTATCATTGACAATAGCTTTTCTGTGGCATTTCCGCTTCTCTGTTCTTGAATAAAACGCAATCCACCTGAGATGCATACCATGACAACAATAATGACTACTGTTAAACAGTCAAAATCACCTACGGTATTTCCAAACAGTTCAAAAAATGGGAATACCATGTCTGTTAATGCAGATACTCCTGCTAAAAATAATAGTACTAAAGTAAACGGATTAATGAATGCATCGGCGATCTTGCTAATCAGGGACTGTTCCTCACCATAGGAAATTTTATTGTCGCCGTATTTGTCTCTACTATCATCTACTCCAAATGTATCTAATCCGTTTAAATCCGAGTTTAAATTGGAAAGAACCTCACCAACGTCGTGAGTTGCAGCATAATTAATTTTTTCATCTTCTCTCATCCTTCTTGTAACATTTTCGCTTGATTTTTTTGTTTGAACCTCTTTTTTCATTAATTTCATTTTCCAACCTCCTATTTTAACTTTTGATTAAAATATCGGGTTGTTCCTAACCGTTTAAGGTCAAAGACAGTTTCTAAATTTGGTTCATTCAAAAATTTTGGGCGATTAGAAATTTATAAAAAAATTTTGGACAAAATTAGAATAGATTTCCAATCTTTATTTTTGAATATTGTTTAAATCAAAAATTTGTGATTCGATTAGCTATGCTAAAACAAAAAACGCATGAATTTATCAAGAAACATAGCCCATAAAATTGCAACTTGTAAACACACTAATTTTTGACAGTGACTTATATTCGAGCTGGGAAATATATAAAAAAACAGATCAATATAATAAACATAATTTAAAATACCAATCTATACCTTTATATATCTAATTAACTATATAAATATTACCCCAATAACAAAAATAAGTTTGAATTGGGTTTATTTAGTTAAAATAGACATTTTCTGAAGATTATTCAAAATTATTAAAAAAAAGTTGATAAAAGTCAGAAATTATTAAATTTCATTGAACTTATTAAACAAATTCGTTTTATTGGTGGAAAAAATTAAATAAATTTTAAGCATTCCTAAAAAAAATGAAATTAATTTAGTCAAACCAAAAAAAATAGATAAATCGTTTAAAATGAATAAAGATAGAAAAAATAGAAATATAACAAGAATATTGTAAAGATTATTTGAAAAAATCTGAAAATAAACAAAAAGATAGAAAAAATAGAATAAAATTATTCAATAGCTTCTTTTAACTTTTTAATGGCCACATCCTTCTTTGCAGGATATGCGGCGATTTTGATTTTTAAGTGAATTGAATCTCCAGAATCCACAATGGTCATCTTCTCATCAACAGCATCTTCCTTTGAAAGTCTTAAGAAAAGGTTACCATTCTCATCAACCTTTCTGTCAAGATCATCCACAAGCTTGTCCAAAATCTCATCATCAAGTTCCAATAGCTTGTTGAAAAATTCTTTGGTCTGTCTTTTTTTATCAATAACGCCAGATAAAATCAGAATTTTATTTTCAGTCATTCCTTCAGCTTCTTCAACCTCTATTTCAGCATCGGGAAAGATATTAAGTATTGCCTGTTTAAGTTCATCCAAATCCTCATCTTCATAGACGAACTCACGAAAACGAATGTTGTGTATCATTTTAATCAGAAAAAAAGTTTATTTAAAAAAAAGAAAAAATGTAGGAAAGAAGACTAACCTTGTCTTCTTGCTTGTTCACTACCTTTTCCTTTGCTTTTGTATCCACGTCCTTTGTGTCCAGCACTAGTCAAACCTCTAAGAGCTCTGTTAGTGTGTTTGTTGGAACAGATCCAATTGATCTTTTTATCGTTAACAATGGAAGGACTTTGTGGATCAACTAAAATTACTTCATAATATTTATATTTACCGTCAGCCCATACCCAGTAGGAGTTTAAAACTTCTAAGTTTGGATATTTTTTAGCTACACGTTCTTCAGCTATTCTTTGAATAGATTTAGCTTGAGTAATTTTGTTTACACCCATTCTTTTAGGCCTACGACCATGTTTGAAACGTGATTTTCTTCTTCCACCACGTCTTACTCTAGTTCTTACTAAAACAAAACCTTTTTTAGCTCTGTATCCTAAGCTTCTAGCTCTGTCTACTCTAGTTGGTCTGTCAATTCTTTGAACAGCTTTTTCTCTTCTCCATTTAGGAGCTCTTTGCCACATGAGTTCACGTACGTAGGACTCATCTGGGTTTTTCCATGCATCTCTAATATATTTATACATTGACATATTTAAACACCTTTTCGTTCAGCCTTAATGGCCACATCCAGGGAATTCATCCCAAAAAAAGTTGTTAATCGTTAATAAGTTAACGATAGTAAATAATATGTTTTGATTATTTATAAACATGATGGTTATTTTATTTAGTTGTAGTATTCCTCAGTGCATTCACGACCATTTGAATCATAGATATTATAATAGGTCACACCATCGGAACCCTTATAATTGTAAGATTTGTACCCATTACCCAAATCATCATAACCATTTATTGTAATGTATCCTCCTGCCTGGTCAGACCATTCCTTATAGGAGCCGTCGCCGGATTTGCCGTTGGATGATGATTGGCTGCCTGAAGACTGTGTTTGGACGTCTTCAGTTACATTCTTAATTTCTTCACTTGAATTTGCAGTATTGTTAATTGCAGCGGCATTTGCATCAGCCATCCTACTGGAATAAACCAGAGCACCTGCAATTATGCAACAGCCACAAATGATGGCTACAGCGATTATCAACAGTTGTTTGTTATTCATTTATTAAAATCTCATGTAAAATATGTATACATAATATTATAAAACTAACGATATATATTAATCATAAATCATATATTCAAATAAAGGAGAGAGCAAGATGAGCGAAATCGACAAAATCATGGAAGAGGCAGAACACGCATACTTTAGAGAAGATGACATTGAAAAGGTCTTGAAATTAACCGAAAAGGCCATTGAAATTGAACCTACCGACATCAGGCCATGGGATTTGATGGGAGTTGCACTGTTTGAAACAGGACACAATGACGAATCAATGATTTGCTATGACAAAATATTGAGCCTGGATCCTGAAAATAATGATGCAAAACTTAAGAAGGGTCAGGTTTACACCGAAATTGGAAAATATGATGATGCAATAGCTATTTTTGATGAATTGATAGAAAACAGAACTGACAGGAAGGATGAGGCAATAATAGCCAAGTTAACATTATATCTTGAACAAGAGAATGAAGAGGCCTATCAAGAAACAATGGAATTATGCAAGCAGATAATTGCAGAGGAAGATTCCAAATACTTGAAAGATGAAATTGGCTTCATCGAAAGCGTTCATTCCATAATGGAAAGCAATAAAAAATAAATCAATTCATATTTTTCAATATAAAAACTTCCTTTATTTGGTGAATCATGAGAAAAACTGCAGTTAAAGAAGCGTTTAAAACATCCATTCCAATAATGGCAGGATATCTACTTTTGGGAATTGGTTTTGGTGTTCTACTTCGTGATGCAGGTTATGGTGTTCTCTGGGCCTTTGCAATGTCAGTTCTGATATATGCAGGTGCATTGCAATATGTTGGAGTGGGCCTCATAGCAGGAGGGGCAGGAATAATAAACATCATCATAACATCATTTGCAGTTAACGCTCGCCATTTATTCTACAGCATTTCAATGATTAAGGAGTATAGAGGAGCTGGAAAAAAGAAGGCCTATCTTGCATTCGCTTTAACTGATGAAACTTATTCACTATTATGTGACGGGCATTATCCTGAAGGTACCAACAAGCACGAATATCGTTTTTTCCTTTCAATGTTCAATCAGTGCTATTGGATTGTTGGAGGGATTATAGGGAACCTTCTGGGAGAAATCTTGCCCTTCAACAGTTCCGGAATTGAATTTTCGATGACTGCAATTTTCGTAGCTGCCTTTGTGTCACAATGGAAAGCCACAGACAACCACATTCCTGCCATTATCGGCATAGCATGCTCTGTTGTCTGCTTAATAATATTCGGTAGCGAAGGATTTCTCATACCTGCCATGCTTATGATTACATTTGCATTGCTATTGTTCCGTGAAAAACTAGAAAATGTTGGAGGAGAGGTCTGTGAATGAACCGATGATGGCAGCAATAGCTATTGCCATAATGTCAATTGTAACAATCCTATTAAGGGAAACTCCATTTTTGATTTTCCACGACCCTGAAAAAACTCCTAAAATCATCCTTTATCTTGGTGACATTTTGCCAGAGGCAATCATAGCAATGCTCATAATTTACTGTTTACGTACAGTTTCGATTGTAACTTCCCCCTTTGGAATTCCAGAAGCTTTAGCTTGTGCAATTGTAGCTGTGTTGCAGTATTGGAAAGAAAACATTATTTTAAGCATTGTTGGAGGAACTGCTGTTTATATGGTTCTCATCCAATTGGTCTTTGTTTAAAATAATATGATAGCTTCCCTAGCTATTGCAAGCAATAATATGGCAACATAAATGATCAAATCCCATTTCATTACATTTTTAGCTCTGATTATCAATATTGAATATGCAATCATGAAAACTACCAAAATCACAGCCATATAAACGTTTATAAACAATCCGCATAATCCCAATAGTAAAAATGCAATACCTGCCATTACTGTAAGAATATAGTTTTCACCCTTGTTCTTCAAAGCTTCGTAAATCAATAAAAAGGATATTATGATTTGAGCTATGAACAATATTATACTAATTATTTCTAACATACTATTTTGTTATTAAATAGTATATAAAAATTGTGTTAAAATAAGAAAATGGAAGAAATTATTCATTCTTCCTAATAACAAGACGTTCAGCAGATTTTCCAAAGAAATGATAACCTGAACCGCCTTCTGAAATTACATCAAGCAATTCATCAGGTTTGGTAACCAATATTCCGCCCATTGCAGTCACTCCCTCGTCAAAGAACGCGTCTGGAAGCATGCTTGCTGTAGGACCTGTTACCAGAATCTCCGCCCCCGGTTTAGCTTCCTTCAAGATATCCATCAATGTATCGTTTAGAATTGTAACCCCCGTTATTATAATGTGATCTGCTTCAGGAACATAAAGAGGATAGTCCTGTGAAGGTGAAAAATGATCCAATTCCTTACCCTTAAGTGTTGATGCATCCATCTCAAGAACTCTGAAATCATGATTTCCTGCAATAAGTGTTCTTAAAACAGGAACCAATGCACCTACAACTACAGTTTTTTCACCATTTTCAAAAACAATATCATCAAATGCATCTTTTCCTTCAATTATTTCATAGTTTCTATCAATACCCTTGCTCCAGCAATAAGCACTAAGCGCATTTAAAGTAGCTATTCCCAAAGTCCTACGCATTATGTTTCCACTGAAAATATCCTTCAAGTACTTTTCAACACCTCTCCCACTTAGCTTACCTGACATTGGCATTGCCCTGGCTGAACTTGGACAACAAACGGCTTCAGGAATTTCCTTAATTGGTGTAAAACAGACACCTCCCTCGCCAACATTTAGCTTAACCCCTGTAAAAAACAGGCCTATCACTGCCCTTTCAACAGTTATCTCTTTTATTTCATCACTCAAAAAGTCCTTGACCTTTTCGATAGTGTTTTTTAACAATAAGTCTTCACCCATAAATATCACCGATATGTACTATATGTAATATCATTGGTCGGAAAAAGTAATTAAATGTTGTGAAAAGGGCCAATTATATATCATGTGCTAACAGAAATAGTACCATGAAAACCAATGAAATGATAATAATTGCGGCAGCCGTCATCGTCGGCTGTTGCATAGTTGCAGGAGCATTGATAATTTCAAATGAAAACAATGCTGCTGTTGAAGCTATTGACAACACGACAAATGCAACAGAACCGATTAAAAACATAACTGAAGATGCAGTAAGCGAAACTTCACAGCAGAGCACATCAAGTTCCAAATCCAGCTCACAATCATCAGACAAGGTTTGGAATGAAAAGACACAGTCCTATTCCGACAGGGAATTACCTGTAAAGCCTGTTTCAACAGAATATTATGGTGAGGGATACAAAAGGGTCAGCTATGAGGACGGCTATTTCAGGATTTACGACCCTAAAGGGAACATAGCGACATTTGGGTACGGATAAAAATCCTCCCAATTCCAATTCCTTACAAAATTCATTTTCATCAAAAATTCCTTAGATGAACATAAATAGCTAAAAAAAAAGAAGGAATCATATAGAGATTCCCAATGAAACTTCTGACAATTCCCTGTAGCGATTTCTTATGGTGACTTCAGTAACTCCAGCTATTTCCGCTATTTCCCTTTGAGTTCTTCTCTCACCCATTAAATTGCATACAACATACAACGCAGCAGCAGCAATACCTGCAGGGCCTCTCCCAGTAAGCAACCCCTTGTCTGAAGCCTTTTGAATCAGATCCATGGTTTTTGCCTGAATTTCACCGGACAGTTCAAGACTGCTTGCAAATCTTGGAACATAATCCTTAGGCGAACTCGGATTTACATTCAGATTCAATTTGCCTGATAGGTGCCTGTAATTGCGCCCGATCTGTTTTCTTGAAAGTGATGAAACTTCAGAAATCTCATTTAAAGTTCTTGGAACTCCACATCTTCTGCAAGCCGCATAAATTGAAGCTGCAACAACCTCCTCGATTTTTCTACCTCGAATCAAATTATTGTCAAAAGCCTGGCGATATATTGAAGATGCATCCTCACGTATGCTTTTCGGAAGGCTTAGATTAGAGGAACATCTGTCAAGCTGAGAGAGGGCCACAGCCAGATTGCGTTCCCTTCCATTGGAGACTCTGCATCTGTTATTCCATTTTCTTAAGCGGAAAAACTTGGCCCTATTGGCTGCAGGAATTGTCCTCCCATTTGCATCTCGAGTCAGATTGCCAATAGTGGTGGACATTCCCCTGTCATGAGTTCTACCGGAGGTTGGAGCTCCCCATCTGGAATTTGTCTTTGCGTCATAAGAAAAATATGATCTCTTGTCAGGACCCTGATCCATAATATTTTCATCCAAAACACAACCGCAGGACAAGCAAAAGACCTCAGCCTTTCTGCCATCAGCATACAGATTTTCAGATCCGCAATCAGGACATTTTTTGCGGTTGTTTTCATAAACATTCTCTTGCATAATTCTCTTATTTGATTTATCAGTTGAATACCTTGAAATACTTTTTGCATCTAAAACCATTTTCTATCCTCTATCATGAAAAAATTTCAATTAACACCATGCCTAATAAAAAAATAAAAGGTTAGGATTCCATATTCCTTAAATCAACAAGGTTAAGGGTCCACATGTATCTGGAAAGCTCCGCATTATAATCCTTAAGGGAAGGAACGTTTTCAGACATTACATGAAAATAACCTATTGAGTTTGCAACAATACAAAGGACTTCGTTCTGTTTTTGAATGTGGGTATTATAGATTGACATTGTATCTTTAAATTTTATTTACTCACCATGTCCAATTCGCCTGATTTTAACGATGAGCCAAGCTAACACATCATTACAAATCAGTTCAAAGCCAAAACAGCCAAAAAACAACATTTGTTTAAAAAAAAATAAATCGTTGATTGTTCTTGAAAGCTGTTCATCATCTATTACGTCAGGTCATAATATCTTTAGCATAAATTAGACATCTACAAAATCAGTAGGAAGCAATCGCCTACATTATAATATATGTGTTTAATATTATATAAATGTTGTTATTTTGTGGTTAAAATATTACATCACAACCAATATCACATATAATCAAATCGGCTTTCGACCGATTACATACTATTAGTTTATTGACATATATAAAGTTTTCGATAAATTAGTTTCAAAAATTAAAATTGGAAGAAATATTGGTGGAACCTTAAATTCAAACCAATATCCGAAATAGAAGAAATGAATCTAAAACTTGTTTTTAGACAATTTCTTTAGAGTCTTTAAAGCCTTCTTGTCTTTCCAATTGTTTTCGGACAGGAACATGTAAACAATAGCTTCGTTTTCATCCCCAAGAACATAGGTTCTAGGACATTCCCCAAACTGCTTTTTAGAGAGGATGAAATCAACCACATGATGATTGTTGGAAAACGCATCATCATACAATTCGCGAATGACATCCTTGCCTTCCTTATTTTTAATAGCTATCAACAATTTTGAATAGTCCCAGTTTGCAGTAGATTCAAAATCATAAAGATTGATTAACTTTTCAGCTTCATCCAACCTATTCAAATTAATGAGATAGTTAATTAAAAGGTCCCTAACTCCCTGATGATCCCCAGGATTTAATTCAAGAAGATATTCCAAATTAACAACAGCATCCTGCTTTCTACCAACACGCCAAAGTAAATTTGCATAATCCATTACGTTCTGCATGAAATACCTTGTTTCTAAAAGCTGCCAAAACTTGCCCTTGTTTTCAGCGAAATAATCTTCACCTTTCATTTCCTTGAAATGATCAATTGCAAATTCATACTCCTCCAACGAACTGAAATTACTATGGTAATTGCCAACACCATAATCTGATTCGTTCAAACCTGCAACATCTTCCTTATCAGCTATACTAATGGATTTTCCAACCATTTCCTTATAAAGGTCATCAAGACCATCCTCATTGTCAGCAGGAACCAACAAACCTTCAGAATCTGAATCTGATGAACTTTCTGTTTCAACATCATCACCTATTAAAAATTCTTTTCCGTCCTCATCCAAATCAAACATGTCCCTAATTAGTTTTGATTTTTGAGATACAGTAGGTTTTTTGGTCTGGAAATAATTGCAAATGTCATCAGGAGTTTTATTAAACTCTAAATCCTTGTCAAAAAGGGAATTGATCTGGCCTAAAGCGTTGATTATTCCGCTTGCCCAGATTTCAAGCTTTCCTCTTTTGAAAGGAACATCTTCCATTTCACCCATTTTTTCAATTAAAGATATGGATGCGTTTTTATATCCTTCGTCTAACTCCTCATCACAAAAGTTAGATACCAATTCAATCAATTGATTTTGCTTTTCTAAAATTTTTCCATCTACCACATTAAAACTTCCTAAAAAGGTAAAATAATTATTTTCTCGCTCTTCCAACACGACGTGCTAAAACTAATTCACCAACAGAAATCAAGCCTGCGAAGAAGTTTTCAAGACCTCCAGTTGCCCAAATAGCTTCACCGAATGTTGAATTGTTTATGTTGTTTTCATATTCCTCAGGAGTGATTTTTCTTCCAGTAGCCCTTCTGGAAACTGCAGCGGAAGCTTCCATTAAGTCTTCCCAGCTTACTCCCTTGAGCTGCTTTTGCATAGCTTCATATATGCTTGATACCTTAATATCGTAAAGTGCTGACAATAGCTTTACAATATCGCATGATCTTATAATACCGACAACCTGATTATTGTCATTTAAAACTGGCACTGCGACATAATGATTGTCTGCAGTCATTATTACTGCCAATCTTGCCGGTGCATTTTCGTTTATTGTCTCCACCTCATCAGCGGAACTCATGACATCTGAAATTTTATCTATGCCTTCACGCAGTCCCCTTGTAATGTCAAAGGAAGTTACCCAACCTATCAATTTCATGTCTTCGTCTACAACAGGACAAGTGAATCTACGAATTTCTTCCATTACCTTTGCAACATCTTCCACTGCATCATTAGCATGAATATATGCAAATTTTGTATCCATCAATTGTTTAGCTCTCATTTTATTCATCCTCCTCTTCTTTTACAAGTTTTAATGCACCTACAGGGCAGCAGCTGGTACATTCTATACATCTTATACATTTGTCATCATCTAAAACAACTTCTCCATTTTCAAGTTTGATTGCATCTGTAGGGCAATTTTCTTCACATAAATAACAGTTTACACAAATATCCTGATTAATTTCAAGATTTTTGGTATTTATCAAAGATCCGACATACCTCTTTAAAGTTATAAAGTCGCCGATTGAAGTTACAAGACAGGCACCGCATCCAATACATAGTTTCTTATCAATGACCGGATAAAGAGTATCCTCTTCAAGAGCAATATCAACTTCAATATCATGATCTTCGAAGTATTCCTTAAATTCAAAGGTATATGCACCTGTCGGACAGAATTTAGGAACGTCCCCCTCAGCATTACATGTCTCATAATCAATGGCTATGTCCTCCATCCTAATGATTCTATGGGGAATGGTTCTTTCAGAGAGGTAATATTTAACAACATCCCCTTCATCTGCACTGAATTCAACAAGGTTCTTAATGATTTTAATACATGTGATTGGACATGTTTGAACACAGATTTCACATTTAACGCAGTCATCCTGTCGTATCTCAGCTATTTTAAAAAGATTGGCCTCATCGATTGCATCAACCGGACATACCTCAACACATAGATTGCATCTAACACAATCAGAACCAATAGCTATCAATTCCACTTCAGATTGGAAATCCCCCAATTCAAATTTAAAATCATCGTTATTGTCTTCCAAATCAACAGATTTCAAATAAACGCTATGTTCTAAACTTTTTATTTTTTTATCAAAAGATATGTCCATAATATTACCAACTGTTAATCAATTTTTTTAAATCCTCTTCAGTAGGGAAATTTTCCATTCCAATAGCTTCAATAGCCTTGCTTGCTGTAAAGTTACCCAATATGCAAGACTGCTCCAAATTGAATCCGTTTAACTGGCCATATAAAAATCCGCTGTTGAAACTGTCTCCTGCACCAGTGGTGTCTACAACCTTGCTTTTAAAGGCAGGAACATCGCATTTTTCAGTGTAAGTGGTTGCATACACTCCTTCGCTTCCTTTTTTAACAACAACGGTTTCTATTCCAGAATCCAAAACCTTTTTAGCCAGTTCCTCTATGGATGATTCCTCTAAATCATCGTAAAGAATTCTTAATTCGGATTCGTTAATCAAAAGGATATTGGTCCTTTCCAATATTGGTTTTAGTGCTTCCAAACCCTTTTCAACATAGATCATTCCAGGGTCAAAGCTTAAAATCATGTCCTCCTTTAAATCATCCAAAAGCTCTATTTGAGTTTTAAAGCTGTCCCCCACAAATGAAGTATAATGCATTATCTTGGAAACATTGACATTTCTCGGATTTATTTCGGCTATTTTTATCTCATCATTTACACCGGCATCAACATAAAGTGCACGATTTCCTTCACTGTCAACAAAACCCAATACCTTACCTGTACTGCCTTCTGATGAGTAAATTAAATTATTTGTATAAACACCATTGAAAGCTAAATTAAGCTCAATAACTTCACCTTCATCATCTTCAGCTATTTTACCGATGATGGATGTTTTCCTGTTCAATCTGGAAAGGCCTATTATGGTGTTAGCTGCAGAGCCGCCAGGTGTGTCTTTTTGTGATTTTACAAAACTTTCCTGATCCTTGCATGCAATATTTTCAACGCTGAAAAGCTTATCAACGTTTAAAGCACCGAAGCCTATTACATCCACATCAATATCGTTATCTAGAATTCTCATATTATTAAACCTATTTTAACAAATCAAGTAAATTATAAATTTTATCTCCAAGTTTACCGTCATAATTACCTGCAGATACTGCAAGGACGCCTTCAAATTCTAAAACAGCATCAATACCTGCCTTTACAGCTTCTTTCATTGCCTTTTCGTCAGTTGCGTTAATTACGATTTCAGGGATGTAATTAATATCATTAGGCACCTTGGACTCCTCTCCAAGTCTATCCTTCAATGACGGACAGTAAACATGGTTTGTGGTTGGTCCGATTTCCGGGAAATTAGTCTCCGGTTTTGAAGCTGCAGAACATACGTCAAATGGAGTTGTAGCTCCTTCCACAGCCATTATCGCATCAAGAGCCTTTTTACCTGCTCTTAAAACCGCTTCCTGTGTTGAACACAAATACCAGAAGTTAGCGCCCATAATCCCATCATTCAATGTGAATTTCTCTTCGATTTGGAAGTCAGGAACTGCAATCGGAACGTTAATCATTCTCCTATTGTATTTTTCAATAATCCATTCGTAGCCATCTCCACAGTGGCCCACAATATCCATCATTTCAATATATTCGTCAGAAACCTTATCGGCATAATCAAAAACACGTGTGAACGGTTTTACAAGAATATCCTGCCTTAATCTATAAGATAATTCAAATGCGAATTTATCCACATCATCTCCACCGAGCCAGTATTGCACTACTGCACCATAACGGCCGTCAGGAGTTTCACTTTTCGGTAAAAACCCTTCAACTCCACCTTCAACTCTACCAATTACCGCACTTGGAGTTGCAGTTGAATCATAAGCTGCCTTTTTTAAAATTTCCATATTTGGAGCAGTTATTAATGCCCTTACATATTTTCCTTCAAAAGCTTCGAAATAAGTGTCTTCCACGTGACTATAATCCATATTATTACCTCTTTATCCTAATTCTCCTATATTTTGTCCGCGAATTGTATTTCGCATTTCACTACTTATATCTAAAATTTCATCAAAATTATCATCAGTTATAATTTTAATAAGCGGATAAGTTTTATTTGAAAAAGTATTTAAAAATTTGCTTTTTACCGAATCATCAATATTATATCTATTTAACAATTCTTCAATATTTTCTGACTGGTTATATTCCCCAATGAACTTTAAAACAGCATCCTTATCGTTTCTATTATACAAATCTGCAATCAGAAGACTTGCAGCTGCAGATGGAGATACGATAGCGATTTCCGCCGCCTTAAGTGAATACTTGTTTCCATTAAATGAAACGCTGATTCCACCATGGTCTTTTGCAAATTCCAATGGTTCGACATCAGTGATGCTGTCTCCAATGTAGAAGATATTGTTCTGGTCTATGTTTTCGTCTTCGATTATTCTTTCAATAGCTATTTTTTTACCTTCCCCTCCAACAACTTCGATATCCTTTATTGAGTTGTAGAAGCCCATCTTCGGAATTTCTTCAAAGAATATTTTATCAAACAATTCGTAGTTTTCGGGGTTTTCAAGAATCTGTTTTTTGAAATTATTAATCGATTCCTTTTCATTATTTGTAATGGTCATATCCATATCTACATCTGTGAAAAATGTATTTTCAAATGGAAAGTCCATATATTGAGAGAGTGCTTCAATATATTGACCATAGCTAGTACTAACTATATAATGATTCATTGTATTTTTAATGTGATTAATTAAATCTTCAGAATCCTTCAAGATAAAAATGTTGTTTCGGGAAAATTCAACCATATCATCATTAGTAATGCCCTCATTTAAGAAAAATGGAAGTATAAGCTTTAATGTATTGCCTGCCTTGTAATCCTCCTTCTTAACAACATCAACCAAATAATCATCATATAAGCTAAGAGTTTTAAACAATTCTCCCCCATCTTCAATAAAATGGTCTGCCAATTCATAGGCATTATCATTTAAAGACAATGGCCCTTCACAATCTGTGATGTAAGATTTTGCTTTCAATTTTACAACTCCAACTTATTCTTCATCAAACTTTATAACAATGGCGTCCACAGGACATATCTGTTCACATTCCCTACAATAAATACACTTAGGTTCATCAAAGAGGATTTTTTCATCCTCGCAGGAAAGTGTAGCAGTTGGACAATTTTTAACACAGATTGTACAGACTTGGCATTTGCAATCAGACAATGAGAAATTGCCTTTCCTTTTTCCGTCAACATAACGACGGGCAAAGTAGAGATTATCGTCTTTGCTGTAATAATAGTCATCATAAACCTTAATAGCATCAAATTTACAAATATCTGCACATAAACCACAGTAAACACAGTTGTCCTGAATTTCAATAGGATTTGGAGGGTTTAACCTAATTGCAGATACAGGACAGACATTTAAACATTCACCACATGCAATACATTTTGAAGCCATGACATCAATATGTCTTTTAACAAGCTTGCTGTCAAGAATATTTCCAAATTTATCCACTTCAATACTGCTATCAAGAACCAATCCCAATTCTTTTTCTATCAATATTTTAGAAACTTCCACTTCCCTATATTCCACAGCAGGCTCATCATCAAACTGCAACATCAAATTATTTGCAATGTTTGATAAAACATCATTAAGGCCCACAATATTGAAAGAAAGCTTTTTCATGTCTTTATTAACAATTTCAGAAACAATATCAAAGTATTTAATGTCAGCATAAGTTGAAAAAGCCCTTTTACGTGAAGAGTATTTAATAGCTCCAGAAGGACAGGAATGCATACATTCCTCACATCTAGCACAATAAGATGGATTGATATAAGGCAATCTGCTTGTTTTACTAACCTCGATTGCTCCCATGGATGGACAAACACGAGTACATGTCATGCACCCAATACAATCATTTTCACGAATAACAATAGCTTTTCCACCCTTTACAGTTTTTGGAATTAGCTCACCATACTTGATTGCATCTGTAGGACATACCCTGAAGCAATATCCACAACGAATACACTTTTCAGGATCTATTTCACTGTGGGCTTCTCCAGAGCCTGTGGCATTAATATGAATAGCACCAGTTTTACAAGCCTGCACACATGCCCCACAAGCCTTACATAATTTAGAATTAATGTTTGGAACGTTTTCTTTGATTGGTGGAGCCATATGCTTATGAATTGTAATTGCATCATAAGGACATGCATTACGACATAATACACAACCAAAACATGTACTGTTGATTTTAGTATGGCCATCAACAGGATCAAGCAATATCGCTTCAATAGGACAAGAGGCAAGACATGGCTTGTCTACGCAAATATCACATTTACTTTGATCTATTGAATATTCAATATCCACATCCCTAATTGGTCTTGGAGTCTTTGTATAACTATCAATCATTAATATCAGTCCACCACAATATCATTAGATAAATTAGAATTTCTTACACTAACGTAAATTACTTCATCACCATCTTCATTCTGTTCAAGTGCAAATTTAGCCAGGAAATACTTAATAACTGAAAAAGGACAGGTCTGATAACAAATACTACATCTTAAACATTTTTCAGAGTCCCTAACAACAATATCATTTTCTTCATCGAAACTAATTGCATCAGTAGGACATTCAGGAATACATAATTGACATTTTTTACATTTTTCAGAATCCCAATCAATAATCCTTATTTTCATTCTATTAACTGCTTTCCTAATAATTTCCATAGCAATTTCACCATCAGGAATTATCTCCAGTGCCTGATCCCAAATTTCAGTGATTGGAACTTCATATTGCAATAATGAATCCTTTTTAAGGCTTCTTAAATCATCAGTTTTGGATTCAATAAAGTTCTCCAAGAAAGTCACAACAAGAGCAATTAAATCTTTTTGATCTTGCAAATTATCCACAATTACTGCTTTCATTGCACCTTCCACAGGACAAACATCAACACATTCATTACAATGAATACATTTAAGTTGATCCACTACAATTCTGTCATCCACAACAGATATTGCATTAACAGGACATGTTTTCATACATTTTTTACATCTAATGCAAAGATAATCATCAACTATGTACTGTCTTTTGGAAGGAATTATGTTGAATTCCGGCTTAATAAGATGATTTTCACCACATTCCAATGTTTTAGGATCGGTTGGACAAACTTCAGCACAAAAACCACAACGAATGCATGCCCCATTATTAATGACAGGATAGGTAAGTCCTTGTCCTTCTTCGCCGTCTTCATCCCTGACAAGGATAATTGCATGAGGAGACGGACATGAAGCAGTACATGCACCACAAGCTATACAGTACTCCTTATTAACCTTTGGAAAATCTCTGAACCTTTGAGGTTTATCCATAATATTTTGACGAGTGTATGCATTGGAAAACTTATCCACCCATGCCTTTCTTGCAAAATCATAAATGTACCAAATTAGAGAAGACATTTAAATTACCTCAAATAAGTCTTTTTTAACTGTCTGATTATGTTCATTAGTAATAGCTACCCTTTCAGCACATGCAATGCATGGATCACTAGAAGCATAAGTTGCAACAGCATCAGCAATGGTTGCCACATCTTTCAACATATATTTAGCGCAAGCATCGATGTTGGAAATACTAGGAGTCCTTATGGAAATATTTTTTATTAGATTACCGTTAGTTTCAACCATATAGGTAACTTCACCACGAGGAGCCTCATTTTTATGAGTTACGAATCCTGTTTTAATATCTACAGGAGTTCTTATATCTCCTTTAGGCATGTTGTCAATAGCTTGCCTTATTAAGCTAATGGATTCTGGAATTTCATCAAACCTGTTTAAAGTTCTTGCATAATTGTCTCCTTCCTTTCTCCAGATCGGTTTGAAATCGAAATGGTCCTTGTAAGTGTAATGCTCTTCTCTAAAATCGTATTTTATTCCTGATCCTCTTCCAATAGGCCCTACTGCTCTTCCTTTAATAGCTTCTTTTTTGGTCATTTTTCCTACATCTTTTGACCTTAAAGCCACAACAGGCCCTTCTGCATATAATTCACGAGTAAGAGGCAATTGTTTTTCAACAATTTTAAGATTTTCGAGAATAGGATTGAAAAATCTTTCATCGGCATCCATTTTAACTCCACCAACTACATTCCAACCCATATTAACCCTATTTCCAGTTAGCAATTCAATAGAATCCATAATGTATTCTCTCATGTCCAGAACTTGCATGAATAATGTTTCATGATCGAGACACTTGAAAAATGTTGAATTAGCAAGCAAATGACTTTGAATCCTATCAAGTTCGTTGGTAATTACTCTTAAAAATTGAGCTCTTAACGGTGCCTGCACTCCTGAAATCCTTTCAATTGATTCTGCGAAAGTCTGAGTGTGTTCATAAGAACAGATACCGCATACCCTTTCACATAAATAAATAGCTTTTTGCCAATTTTTACCTTCAATTATTTTCTCAATTCCTCTATGAACATAACCATATTCAATTTCAGCTTTAATGACCCTTTCACCTTCAGTTTGAAGTTTAAGCCTTAAAGGTTCTTTTAAACCTGGATGAATTGGTCCAATAGGTAATATCATCCATCTTCCCTCCCACGTTGAGCTATAGCATCTGGTCCAACAGCAAGAATAGCTTCTAAAATCTCGCTTGGACGTGGCGGACAACCTGGAATAGATGCATCCACAGGTATGAAATTTGATGCAGGAGCATGAACTTTCCCACCTTCCTGATTAAATACATCCCCAGAAATAGGGCAATTACCAACTGCCACAACAATCTTTGGTTCAGGTGCTTTATCATAAATTCTTTTAAGGTCAGTTACCCATTGCTCTGTAACTGCTCCAGTAAGCAATAGAACATCAGCTTCACGAGGATTGTTGTGAACATAAATACCATATTGCTCTAAATCGTATCTTGGAGATAATAATGCAACTAATTCCACATCACAACCATTACATCCCCCACAATTTACAATACAAACATGAATTGAGCTTTTTCTTACAATATCCTTAATAGTATTTAACATTGTATTCACTCCTCTTTAATACTAGTATTTCTTAAGATTTCCAAAATTTCTGCTCTACCTTCTTCCAATGCATCTTCATAAGGTTTTCCATGATCATAAACAGCATCGGCCAATCTTATCTGAATATCCTCCGCTTGTTCAGGTGTAACTAATTCCAAAGTTCTGGATAACCAACATAATCTTAAATCAATATAAATCTGTCCTTTAAGAGCAATATATTCAGCAGAATCCAATGTTGAATGCAGTGATTCAAGAGAAGACATATCCAAGGCATTCATAAAGATATCTGCCATTTCCTCTTCAGTTATTCCAAATTCATCCGCTATTGGAACAATTATATCTTTATGCCATCTGAAACTTTGAATAATTCTTTGTTTCATTAATATCAAACGTTCTTCATCATTCATATTAATCACACCATTAGAATTAAGTGACATATTAAATAAATCACTCCTCCAACCACAATTCCAATCACTGTTTCTTTTCTACCATATCCTGGCCTTTCACAAAGTACGAAACCTACTAAGAAGAATCCGATAGCCAACAATATCCATGAGAAATAAGCATTAAGAACCAAAATCCAACCTATTACAGCAACAACAAGTGATTTTGTATCAATACCCATAATAACATAAGGTTCTGAATGAATCTTATAACTCCATAACAGTCCAGCAATGGAACCTATGACAAATGTTAATAAGTAAATCAAATAATCAATCATCCAATAATCTCCTTAGAATGGTTTAAAATGCATTATAAACAATATGCAAATTACCGCTATTGTAATAAAGAAAAATACTTTCTCCAAATTCTCAAGATGATGTGCCCAATGTCCCCTGTTTACAACCATCACTAAAGCAAATAAAATTATTCCAATTGCCATTATAGGAAGGGCCACCATTCTTTGGAAATAGCTTACTGTAAATCCAATAAAAATGATTCCCAAAGCAACCAAGGAACAGAAATATACAATTGCATTATCTTTATTCATCTTCACCATCACCTTATATAATCATCATTATAATTGTTCCAACAAAACACACGAAACAAATTGTAATCTGAGCCATCACAGCATGATTCGGACTTAACATAGGAGTTGTAGCATTTATAAATCCAGTAATGACTGAAATTAAAACCAAACCAACAACCAACCACAATATTGAAATCGGTCCGAAGAATACGGTTAAGAACAACCAGCACAAAACAAACCATGCAACAGATTCTGAAAACATTAAAAATCCTCTCAATACACCAAAATGTTCTGTTTCATACCCAGTAACCAAATCTTTCCCTTTAGTAATGGCAAAAGGAGAATAAGGTGACTTTGTTAACAATAAAGTGAAAAACATTAATGCAGCAAGAGGTATTACTGCTACCAATGGCCCATGAACAGACTGATAGCCAATAATCTTTGCAATGTTCATTGTGCCTGTTTTAGCATAAACTAGAACGATAGCTCCAAATAAAGGAAGCTCGGTTGCTGCTGACAAAACAGCCCTTACACAACTCATTTTACCGTAAGGAGAACCTGAACTTGATCCTGCATTATGCTCTACAATTTTATAAACCGCATAAACACCAAATAGAATCAAAAGTGAATTTTCAGTTACTGGCCCTGCAATAACCCCAATAACCCATACAACAGCCAATATGAATATGATCCCCATATAGAATGGCATGGCCGCTGTTTTCGGAGTGTCTGTTTCTTTAAAGAAAAACTTCAAAGAGTGCAATAAATTTTGAATGATTGGAGGTCCAGGCCTTCTTTGAACACGAGCCATGATTTTCCTATGTAATCCCAATAAAAGACTTCCTCCAAGAAATGCTATGATTACATTAATTAAAATTTCCGCCATTAAATACATAATATCACTAATATCCTGTAAACGGTTCTTTGACCCTTCCCTCTTTATCGCCTTTTCTTGGTTTTGCCATTGTAACTAATCCCAAACACAAAATCCATAAAGGAATGCAAATAATAGCTATAGCATAAACCATCCAAACTGAAATTGGAAATATTAAAGCATATAGAATAGCTAATGTGGATAAGATTAACAATATACTAGAAATTGTTTTCTGACTAATCATAATTATTACCTCATAACAAAACCAACAATAAAATCTCAATAGCCCTTATAATAATAAACAATGAGCTTAAATGTATAATTACTAAAAATGGTGATCCTGCAGTCCTAAACATTTCAGCTTTTGATGCAAAGAACGGTGCCACACCACTTTCTCCTAAAACACCCAATAACATTAAAACCGCACCGAATGTTACCATAGGTGTTGCATGAATTTGAGATAAAGCAAATAAACTTAATGTTCCTGTTGAAGCTAAAATAATGGCCGCACCACCAAACAATGGCAAACTACACATCATAGCTATCAAACCATAATTGAATGCTGAGTTAAGAACACTAACCTGTCTTACTGCAGATACAATACCTATATTTAAAATACCTATCAAAGCCATGAACAAAGTAAAGTTAAATAGGTCTCCAGTAATCATTGCCCCTGCAGAAGCAATACCACAAATTACAGATAAAAATCTTCTTTGTTTAAATTCTTTTTTACCAACAGCCACATCAGTATTTTTAAGAGAACCGAATGTAGCCTCTACTTGAGTTTCTGTATTACTAATAGCAATCAATATTGTAAATGCCAACAATATTGCAAATAAAAGCAAATTGAAAGGTGTTACATACAATACTATATCACCAAAAGGAATAGTTCCAAGTAAATTTCCACCAAGTGTTGTAATATCCATGTTAAAAACCTCTCAATTATTTCCTATCAATATCCTCGTTCATAAGCACTCCAATCAAACCTACTTTTGAAGCTACTTTCAAGAATAAACCACATGCTGCAAGCAATAATGCAATCAACCAATAACTTGGAGCCAAGAAGAAAACTGCAAATCCAATAATCCACAAACACCAGGAAATTCCAGAAATTCCACTAAGACCGTCTATTGTTACAATTGGAAGACCTCTTGCTTTTTTGGACAATGCATAGAAAGTCATTCCGGCACCAGCAACTGCCCCACCAGTAAATCCTGTTAAGAATATACCATAAGCTATTAAAATTAAAGCTATGAAATTAGGTGCAGTATGCATTATTTCTAAATCGAAGTCAAACGGCACTGGGAATAATGAATCTGACTTTTTAAGCTTCTTATGAGGATTGGCTTCAATTTTATGCATTTCCCTTGAAAGTAAAATTTCAGAAATTGCCATGATTTCAGCCAATTCAACTACCAATCCCGGTAAAATCAAGGATTCCGCAAGGTCGGTTCCGACAGCAGACACCACAATCATCATTGCAAAACCTACAAGATCAGTAAGAATCAATATATGAATTTCTTCCCTTTTTAAAGCAATCGCCATTGTAGCTATAAATCCTACAATCAATGCTGCATAAATTGAAGGAAGATACATTGTGACAAATACCTCAGGAACATGGGCAGGTACTAAAATCATTATCTCTCCCTCCTATTTTGTTTATTACGAGCCTTAATATCGTTAACTCTAACTTCACTAGCTACTCTGCTTGAATCGGCAATAGCTTTTTTAACGTCCCTATGAATTTCTTCCTTTTGATTTTTCCTATCCATAGTGTAATTTACAGCCAGCCAGGAAGCTACAATGAACGCCATCATCAAAATGGAGGATTCCAAAATTGTATCAAAACCTCTTGTATAATACAAAATCTCATCTATCAAACCACCTGGAGAGGAGTAGATTGTTGTCCCGAAATACGGTGAAATAGATGAAACCCAAAGTGCTAAAGGAGTCATATAAGAGTTAATCATCCCTAATTCCGGCGCATTTTCAGGATATTGAGCCATGGATATACCAGGTTCTTTTAAAACTTCACCACCCCTATCATAAGGTGCAATAGCTAACCCTTCGTCAACTTGAACTTGAGGAGCTGACCTTACATAAATCTGATCAACGTTTAAATCCATTGGAACAACAAAACCAACTATCAAAATAACACCCAATGCAAAAGCAAACAATCTAGGAATGTTTTTAGGGTCGGCAAGTTTATTCCATAACCTTGAAATTCTCATAAATCAGCCCCCATTTCCTCGAGACGAATAATAGCCCTAAATAAGATCAAAGACATTGCCACACTTGCAGCTACAAGAGTAAAAAGTGCCAGCATATGATTATATGACAATAAGATCAGTGAAACACCTATTGATGCAACCTCTGCATTGAATACCCTTACAACAGGATCGTTAACACCAGGACCCCATGCTGTAGCTAAACTTCCTACAATAACTAAAAAGATACCAAAATAAAAGAATAATTGAACATCAATCATGTATCTCACCACTTTCAACTTTCTTAGTCCTTATCTCTTTAATTTTAACAATAGACACCAAATATACAATAGTTGCAATTGGATCGGCTATTGCAATAAACAACGCCACATCCAAATATTTGAATAGAACAACAGCTAAAACAAATCCAGCATCAAGGATTGAAAACATTATGACCTTATCAAAAGGTTTTTTCAATAATATGATACCGAATGAACCTATTAACATTAAAGCTATTGCAATAATTGTTACGACCATATTTTCCATTATAATCCCCTACTAATCCAATAATACCTCGTTATCCAATCTTTTTAAGCAATATGCAATTGCATTTGCACTAATAGTAGAACAAATGAAAAATGCCGCCGCAACAATAAGAGCAAAAGGTGTAGCAATAACCAATGCAATAAGAGCAGACACACCAAAACCAATCACGTTTATATATAGCAATCGTTCAGCCTTATTTTTTGTAATTAGTGCCCTTAAAGCAACGAATATAATAATTACTCCGATAATCTCTTCATACATTTTAATCACTCTTCAGCATGCCTATTAAACCTTTCTGCAATTTTTCCCAATAGTTTGGAAGCAGCAACCTGATCAATTCCTTGAATAGTTAAAATAGCTATTATCATTCCTGTAATGAACATTTCAGGTGTTAAACCCACAAATGAAGTCAAATATAAGATAATAGTAATTGTAAATGATCCTAAAGTACCAGCATAACCTGGATCGGCGCATAACCTATTTCCAATGAAAATAATTAATGCTGCAAATAACCCTCCAGGAATCCCCATAAGCATATAACCAATAGTTGCAATCAAAGTTCCAGCAGATGCATCAGGAGAACAAAGAATGTTTCCTTGGAAAAATCCACCTGCAATATCTCCATCTCTCTCACTAATTGATTCCCCAATATTTTCAGCCCCTTTAACACCAGGTTGTTCAGGAAGACCGAAATAAGTATCAATTATGACAAAATTTAGCCAGCTAATAACTGCCGCAATTATAATTCCAATAATAGTATTCATTTTCCAGCCCCCTCTAGTTGTTCAGCTGGAGGTTTTGGAAATATGTAAAAAAATAAATATTTTACAAACAATGCAGAGCAAATACCAATAATTAAAGCAAGGATTTTTCCTTCAGACCAGAATGAATAGTTCAAAATGAAAAAGAAAGATAAAATACCTACAGCTATAATTGGAGTCGGATATAATGCACTTACATTAAACGAATATCTGTAAGGTTTATCAGGAAGCAATGGAAGTCTAAGTAATAAAGCTACAATAATTGATACAGCAATAACAATTAAATAATCAATTATTAAATTTGATGAGCCTAAAACTGTATAAATCCCATTAGATGTTCCTGTAAAAATAACAGAATTGAAACTCTCAAAAATTAAATTAAACATATATTAAGACTCCTCCTTGATATTTAAATTAGGCCTTAAAAATATATAAATATTATTACTTCATATTATTATATAATTAAACTAATTTTATAGTGGTATTATGGAAAATAAAAAAGTTGTAGTAACCGGTGGGCTTGGATTTATAGGTTCACACATTGTAGATGAGTTAATTGATGAAAATGAAGTTACAATAATTGACAATAAATCCACTGGAAAAATGGAAAATCTTTCAAATCCCAATCATGAAAACTTAGAAATCATAATTGGAGATTTAAATGAATTAGATTTGAATGAAATTTTAAAAGACAAAGACTATGTTTTCCACCTTGCAGCTATGGCCAGCGTTCCATTAAGCGTAGACAAACCTATTGAATGTAATGAGAACAACATAACAGCCACCATAAAATTATTAACAGCCGCTAAAGATGCAGGTGTTGAAAAAGTTGTTTTCTCATCTTCAGCAGCAGTCTATGGCGAAAATACAAACATGCCTCTAAAAGAAACAGAGCCATTGATGCCAACTTCACCTTATGCAGCGTCAAAGGCAAGCGGAGAACTGTATCTCAAAAGTTTTACAGAATCATACGGTTTGAATGCAGTGGCTTTAAGATATTTTAATGTTTTCGGCCCGAAACAAGATAAGAATTCACAATACGCTTCAGTAATCCCTAATTTTATAAGTGCCCTTCTTGAAGGGGAACAGCCAGTAATCTATGGGGATGGAGAGCAAACCAGAGATTTCGTATTTGTTAAAGATATTGTAAATGCAAATATAAAGGCGGCAGAGTCTGACTACAATGGAGTTGTAAATGTAGCTTCAGGGGAAAAGTTATCCATCAATAAACTATATGAAATCATAAAGAAAACGTTAGGCAGCAAGATTGAACCTGAATATCTTCCAGAAAGACAAGGAGACATAAAACACTCACTGGCAAATGTTGAAAACATGAAAAATATTGGCTATAAAGTAAATTCTGATGATTTTGAGGACCAATTAGTAGAAACAATAAATTGGTTTAAAACACAATTGTAAAAAATAAAAAAAAAGAAAACTAAAAATTAGTTTTCAAAACTTTTAGTGGAATCCGCATCCAGAGCAGGTTTCACAAGCTTCTTCTTCACCAGGAATTGGTGTTTTTTCAAGTTCTTGCAAATATACTGTGAAGTTGTATACTGGAATATCGTCAATTGTATGTTCTGTTACTGGAGATACTCCTTTGAAATAACAGTTAATGTCACCGGTATTGCCTATATCCACTTTGATTGGTTCTTGCATTTTGAATTTGGAGAAGTAGTTTTCAACTTCATCCTTAAGTTTTTCAGGACCGATAAAATTAAAAGCCATTATCTTGTTTTCTTTCATTTTAAGTCCTACAAAACGATCTTCGACCTCTAAATTTAAACCTAATTGCTTTTTAAATATTACAACATTATCAATATCTGACATTTTTCAACCTCCTTTAAGTATCAAATTCAATATTAATTATTCTAGTATATAAACTATTAAATTTTACCCCATTTAAAATAATCAAATCATTTGATGGAACATGCATAATTATCACGATTTGTCATAAGGTTTATATAAATAGAAAATTAAAATTTATAATATGTTATAAAAATAACATTTTACATTTATTATTATTTTATAATTTTTTTTAAGGTGTTTATTTTGAATGAATACAACAAAGATATTGGAAATAGAATAAAAGAACTTAGAGAACTTTCTGATATTACAATTTCTGACTTTGCAGAAGAAATGAATATTGATGAAGAGCTTTATGAAAAATATGAAACTGGCGAAGTTGATATTCCTGCAAGTTTTGTTTACGAACTTGCAAATAAATTCCAAGTAGATTTAGGTTTACTTTTAACTGGTGAAGAAACTAGAATGAGCATTTTCGATGTAACTCGTGCAGATAAAGGAATAACCATATCTAGAAGAAAAGAATATGCTTATGAAAATTTATGTGACAAATTCAAGAATAAAAAGGCAGAAATGTTTATTGTTACTGTGGATCCTGAAGAAGATTCAGTGCCTTCATTAAACACACATGCCGGACAAGAATTCAATTACATCCTTGAAGGATCAATGAAATTGTACATACACAACAATGAAATTATCCTCAATGAAGGGGACTCTGTAATATTTGATGCAAGTCACAGACATGCGATGTCCGCACTTAACGGCCAAAAGGCTAAATTTTTAGCAATGATAATGTAGAGGGATGATAAATGACAAGCTTAATTAGTGATTTTGTTGAAAGAGTGGATTTCAACTCATATGAAGATTTCTATGAAAACTTTAAATTAAAATACGGCGACGATTACAACTTCGGATTTGATGTAATCGACAAGTATGCAGAAATAGACCCTGAAAAAAGAGCTTTAATCTGGGTAAATGATGAAGGCGAAAAACACACATTTACCTTTGAGGATTTGAAAAGACTAAGTAATAAAACCGCTAATCTCTTTAAGAAAATGGGAATTAAAAAAGGAGATAAGGTAATGCTCACTTTGAAAAACAGATATGAATTCTGGATTACAATGATTGCATTGCATAAAATAGGGGCAATAGCTATTCCTGCAACACACATGTTAAAACACAAGGACATTACATTCAGATTGGAAAAGGCTAATGTAAAAATGATTGTAACCGTTGAAGAAGATGACCTTATCCCAGATTACGAAAAAGCAGAACAGGACCTAGATTATGATCTTAAAAAACTTGTAATTGAAAGAGATTTTGATGGATGGACCAACTTCAACAAGGCAATTGAAGAAGAAAGTGACGTCTTTGAAAGACCAACCGGCGAAGATAAACCGATGGCTGACGACGTATTTTTAATATATTTCACTTCAGGAACCAGCGGACTTCCAAAAATGGTAGCTCATAAGCACACCTACGGCTTAGGCCATATACCAACCGCCAAATACTGGCATAAAGTAGTGGAGGATGGAGTTCACCATACCACTTCAGATACTGGATGGGGAAAAGCTGTTTGGGGTAACTTCTACGGCCAATGGATTGCAGGAACCGCTTTGTTTATTTACGATTATGACCGTTTTGATGGAATCAAACTTCTTGAAAAAGTTATTGAAAACAAAGTAAACACCTTCTGTGCTCCTCCAACAATATACAGATTCCTCATTAAAGGAAATATTGACGGATATGACTTCTCCAATTTAACCCACGTTTCAACTGCAGGAGAACCATTACCTCCTGAAGTGTCCAACAAATTCTATGAGGCATCAGGTTTAAGAATTCACGAAGCATTTGGACAGACCGAAACAACCTTGGCTATCGGAACCTATGAATGGATTGAACCAAAACTTGGTTCTATTGGAAAGCCAAGCCCATTATTTAGAGTTAAGTTGCTTGATGAAAACGATCAGGAAGTGGACATTGGGGAAGAAGGAGAAATCTGTGTAGATTTAAGTGAAGGACCACAACCAGGATTATTTAAAGAATACTATAAAGACCCTGAAAAACAAGCTGCAGCATGGCATGACGGATACTACCACTGCGGAGATACTGCATGGAAAGATGAAGACGGATATATCCACTTTGTTGGAAGAAACGATGACATTATCAAAAGTTCAGGTTATCGTATTGGACCGTACGAAGTAGAAAGTGCCGTATTGTCACATAAGGCTGTTTTAAACTGTGCTATTACTGCGTTCCCTGATGAAATTAGAGGACAGGTCGTAAAAGCAACAATTATTCTCCAACCTGGATATGAACCATCAGAAGAGCTTAAGAAAGACATTCAAAACCATGTAAAACATACAACAGCTCCATACAAGTATCCAAGAATAGTTGATTTTGTAGATGAAATTCCAGAAACAATTAGTGGAAAAATAAGAAGAGTGGAAATTAGAGAAAATGACCAATCAAAACAATAATGGAAATCCATATCCTGCAATATCTAAAGAAGAGTGCAAGGGATGCCAACGTTGCGTTTTAGCTTGTAAAGAAAACTGCATTGGCATAAGCAGCGAATTCAACGATGCAGGATACCAATATGCATATTACCTAGGGGAAGGATGTGTAGGTTGTAGAGATTGTTACTATACTTGTCCTGAACCGATTGCACTGGAGATTCATAGTTTTAAAAGAAAAAGCAATCCAATGAGCGTACTTATTAAATCAAAAGTAAGGAGGCAGAACAAATGAGTAATCAAATGGTAAAAGGAAATACTGCAGTTATTATTGGAGCTATGTATGCTGGCTGTGACTGTTTCTTTGGATATCCAATTACTCCTGCAAGTGAAGTTCTTCATGAAGCATCAAAATACTTCCCGAAAGCCAACAGAAATTTTGTACAAGCCGAAAGTGAAGAAGCTTCAATCAACATGGTCTATGGGGGAGCGGCTACAGGACATAGAGTAATGACCGCATCATCAGGACCTGGAATTAGTTTGATGCAGGAAGGATTTACATATTTGGCTGGAGCACAATTGCCTGCAGTTATTGTAGATATTATGAGAGCAGGACCTGGCCTTGGAAACATTGGACCGGAACAAGCTGATTATAACCAGATTGTCAAAGGAGGAGGTCATGGAAACTATAAAAATATTGTTTTAGCTCCAAATGGCGTTCAGGAAATGTGTGATTTAACAATCAAGGCATTTGAATTGGCCGACAAATATAGAAATCCCGTTGTAGTTCTTGCAGATGGAACCTTAGGACAGATGGCTGAACCGTTACAATTCCCAAAAGAAGCTATTGAACCAACAATAGACAACAGTTGGGCTGTTCGTGGAAACGAAGAAACTATGGAAAATCTTGTAACTTCAATTTATCTTGACTTTGACCAACTGGAAGATTTTAATTACGAGTTAATGGAAAAATATGCGGAAATAGCTGAAAATGAAGCTATAGTTGACGAATACATGACTGAAGATGCAGACATTATCCTCGTTTCTTATGGAATCAGTAGTAGAATAGCTAGAACTGCAGTAGATAAAGCAAGAGAAAAAGGCCTTAAAGTAGGATTATTCAGACCAATAACACTATTCCCATTCCCTGAAAAAGAAATCAAAGCATTGGGCGATAAAGGAGTAAGCATAATCTCTGTAGAAATGAGCGAAGGCCAACTGCTAGAAGATGTTCAACGTATGATTGAAAGAACTGAAGACACTTATATCGTAAGCAGAATGGGTGGAAATCTTCTTGAATTAAAAGACGTTTTAGCTAAAATTTATGAAGTGGGCGGCATTGAAGATGAAGAAATATCTAAAAAAGAAACTAAAAAGGCTAAAGAACCGTCAATACCAGACCCAAGCTTAGTTAATTAAGGATGTGTTAAATTGAGTAAGAAAAGTTTTGAACCAAATAACAACAAAGACTTAGATTTAAGAATTTTAAAACATCCAGATTCACTTTATGACTCATATCCTAGAAAAGGAGAAACAAATCAGACCTCAACCCATTATTGTGCAGGATGTGGGCATGGTATTTTACACAAATTGATTGGAGAAGCAATGGATGAGCTTGAAATTCAAGACAGATGCGTTATGATTTCACCAGTAGGATGTGCAGTATTTGCATATTACTATTTTAACTGTGGAAACGTTCAAACCGCACATGGTAGAGCTCCTGCAGTAGCTACTGGAATTTCAAGAGCTGAAGATGATGCTATTGTAATGAGCTATCAAGGAGATGGAGACTTAGCATCAATAGGATTAAATGAAACATTGCAGGCTGCCAATAGAGGAGAAAAAATCGTTGTTTTCTTTGTAAACAATACCGTTTATGGAATGACAGGCGGACAAATGGCTCCTACCACATTGGTTGGTGAAAAAACAATCACCTGTCAGGAAGGAAGAGATCCTGCATATGCCGGCTATCCGATCCACATGTGTGAACTAATCAATACATTAAAGGCTCCTGTCTACATCGAGCGTGTTTCCCTAGCTACTCCAGAAAAAATCAAACGTGCAAAAGTGGCTGTTAAAAATGCATTAACAATACAAAAAGAACAAAAGGGATATGCGTTTGTAGAAGTCCTTGCACCTTGTCCAACCAACCTTAAACAAAATGCATTAGGTGCACAGGAATTTATAGAAAAACAGATGGAAAAGGAATTCCCTCTTGGAAACTTCAGGAACAACTACGGAGATGCCGAACCTATCATCAGACCTGAAAATGATTTTTCAATTGAAAAATTAGATGAAATCTTTAATGTTGACAGAAGTGACGATTCAGGATATGTTGATGAACCGGATTTGAAACCTCTTTCAATTAAGATTACCGGATTCGGAGGTCAGGGAGTTTTAAGTGCTGGCCTTACAATAGCACAAGCCGCATGTAGTGAAGGCAAACATGTTTCATGGTATCCTAGCTACGGTCCAGAACAAAGAGGAGGAAGCTCAAATTGTTCAATTGTAATATCCGGAACAACCATTGGAACTCCTGTTGTAGATGAAATGGACATTCTAATAGCTTTAAACAAACCTTCTCTTGAAAAATTCGCTGAAGACGTTAAAGAAGGAGGAACCATAATCTACGATTCACGTATCGGTGAATTCACTACAGACCGTGATGTTAATATAATTGCCGTTCCTTCTGTAGAAATAGCTGAAGAACATGGAAATGCTAGAACTGCAAATACCGCTCTTATCGGAGTTTTAATGGAGCTTCAAAATAGTTTATCCCAGGAATCCTATGAAAATGCCATAAAACAAATGTTTGCATCAAAGCCAAAAGTGATTGATGTGAATATTGATGTTTTAAGAGCTGGTGCAGAATGGTTAAAAAATAATTCCTAAAGTGATTTTATGACTTATAAAGAAATAGCTAAGAACTATTTAGATAATAATGGAATAAGTATCGGAGATACCATTAAAATTAATAAAGAGAACATTTCTTATGAAGGTATCTTGCTTGACAGATCAGAAGATAGTGAAGACGGATATTTAGTACTAAAACTTTCCAGCGGTTATAATATTGGTGTGGCTATCGAAGGGACAACTGTCGAGTTAATAGAAACTGGAGATAAGCCAAATATTGGTTATAGTGGTAATGAAATTGAAAAGGACCCATCGAAAATGGATATTTCAATCATATCCACAGGAGGTACCGTTTCATCAATTATTGATTATAAAACAGGTGCTGTGCATCCCGCATTTACCGCAGAAGATCTTCTAAGAGCGAATCCTGAACTTTTAGAATATGCAAACTACAATGTAAAAGCATTATATAACATTTTAAGTGAAAATATGAGGCCAAAATATTGGGTTGAAGCTGCTGAATCAATAGCAAATGACATCTCTGATGGTAGCGACGGTGTTGTAATCGCACATGGTACCGACACTCTCCACTATACTGCAGCGGCACTCAGTTTTATGCTTGAAACTCCAGTTCCAATCATCATTACTGGTGCTCAAAGAAGTTCAGATAGGCCATCCAGCGATGCTCATATGAACCTTATTGATTCTGTAATAGCTGCAAAATCCGATTTGGCGGAAGTTAGTGTTTGTATGCATGGCAGCTTAAACGATTCCTATACTTACCTACATAAAGGAACAAAAGTCAGGAAAATGCATACTTCCAGAAGAGACACCTTTAGAAGCATAAACTATGAACCTATAGCTAAAATAGAAAATGATTCTATTGAAATAAATCCTCATCATGACTACATAAAAAGAAATGAGAAAGAGCTAAAGGTAAACAGTGCCATTGAGGAAAAGGTTGGTTTCATTAAAAGCTTCCCGGGAATTTCCAATGAATTTATCGAATATCATATTGATAAAGGATATAAAGGTCTTGTTATAGAAGGAACTGGACTTGGACATGTCCCTGATAATTTGATTGGCAGTTTAGCAAGAGCAAATGAAGAAAATATTCCTGTAATAATGACATCACAATGCCTTTATGGTAGGGTAAATATGAATGTTTACAGTACAGGACGTCAAATTATAGATGCTGGAGTCATATCTGGAAGGGACATGACACCTGAAACAGCCTATGTTAAATTATGCTGGGCACTAGGGCAAACAGAGAATAAAGAAGAAGTTGAAGAAATCATCAACACAAATGTTGCTGGAGAATTTAATGAAAAATCTTCAATCAAATATTTCTTGAATTAAGGAGTTGTAAAATATGGATTGGGAAAAATTAGGACTTAAAATGGGACTTGAAATTCATCAGCAATTAAATACTGCTCATAAATTATTCTGTCCTTGTAAAACCGAGCTTACTGATGATGAATATGATGAGTTGATTCTAAGGAATTTAAGACCTACACAAAGTGAATTGGGTCAGATTGACAGGGCTGCTCTTCAAGAGTCTTTAAGAAAGCTTAATTTTAAATATGAAGCTTATGATTATCATACCTGCCTTGTGGAAACAGATGATGAACCGCCACATGACTTGAATGAAGAAGCATTGGAGATTTCCATCATTATTGCTTCTTTGATGAACATGCATGTGGTTGACGAATTCCATACAATGAGAAAGCAGGTAATTGACGGAAGTAACACTGGTGGATTCCAAAGAACAGGACTAGTGGCTACTGACGGATATCTTGATACACCATACGGAAAAGTTGCAATTGAAAGTTTGGGTCTTGAAGAGGATGCTGCAAGAAGAATAGAAACCACCGATGAATTTACAGAGTTTAGACTTGACAGACTTGGAATTCCGCTTGCAGAAATCACCACCGATCCTTCTATGCACCATCCGGATCAAGTCCGTGAAGTTGCATATATGATAGGTCAGGTTTTAAGAAGCACCAATGTAAAGCGTGGTCTAGGTACAATCAGACAGGATTTAAATATTTCAATCGCTGAAGGAGCACGTGTGGAAATTAAGGGTGTTCAAAACCTTGATCTGATGAGTGAAATCGTAAAGAATGAAGTTCAAAGACAATTGGCATTGATTGAAATTAAAAAAGAACTTAATGCCAGAAACGCCGAAGTTTTAGAAGAAATTCACGATTTGGATGAATTATTCGAAAATACAGATTCCAAAATCTTAAAATCAGCAGAATCTATAAAGGCTGTTGTCTTAAAAGGATTTGACGGATTAATAGGAAAGGAAGTCCAACCTGGAAGAAGATTTGGAACTGAAATTGCAAGCTATGCCAAAAAACGTGGAGTTTCAGGTATTTTCCACAGTGACGAACTTCCGGCATATGGCATAACCCAAGAGGAAGTGGATGCTGTAGCAGAACATTTGAACATTGGAGAACAGGATTCATTTATCATTGTAGCTCATGATAACGACATTGCGGTTTCCGCTCTTGAAGAGGTTAAAAGAAGGGCAAATCTTGGATTTGAAGGTGTTGTTGAGGAAACCCGTAAATCATTAGATGACGGCAATACCGAATATATGCGTCCTTTACCTACTGCAAATAGAATGTATCTTGAAACAGATATTCCTTCATTTAAAATAGATAAGGAAATGGTTGAAGAAATTAAAAACAACCTTCCGGAACTTCCTGATGAGAAAAAGGCTCGTATAATTGAAGAGTACTCATTAAGTGATGATTTGGCAACACAACTTGTTAAAAATCTTGTAGCTGACAGGTTTGAAACTATTTTGGAAGCTGTTGATGTAGATGCCACTCCTGTTGCTTCACTGCTTGCATATGATTTAAAAGATCTTAAAAGGGACGGAGCGGAAATTGATGTTTTAAGTGATGAGCATCTTATCGGCATTTTCACATTGCTTAAAGATGAAAAAATTGCAAAAGATAGCATTACAAAACTAACAATCGCAGTTATGGAAGAACCTGAAACTGAAATTGAAGCTTTAGCAGAAAGCAATAACCTAACTTTGCTTAGTGAAGAAAAGGTACAGGAAATTATTGCTGAAATTGTAGTTAACAATGCTTCAATGGTAGAGCAACGCCAAATGGGAGCTATGGGTCCTTTAATGGGAATGAGTATGAAACAGCTTAAAGGAAAAGCAGACGGAAGCGTTGTAAATAAAATAGTTAAAGAAGAAATCCAAAAACTTCTTTAATTTTACTTTTTTTTCTTTTGAAGATTGATTTGAAATTAAGAATACTTTCTCATTTTTAAGAATTTTTCAAACTATTAAATATAAAAACAAATAATTAATTAATTAATAATTGAAAATAGAAGGTGGAAAAAATGGAACAATATGATATCATAATTATTGGAGCAGGGCCTGGAGGATTAACTGCCGGAATATATGCTGGACGTCAAGGGACAAAAACACTAATGTTAGATAAGGGATTCATTGGTGGAGTAGGTCGTGAAGTTCCTGAAATGGAAAATTACCCTGGCTTTGACCTTATATCCGGTTTGGCATTAATAGAAAAAATGAAGGGACAATGTGAGAAAAACGTTGAAATTCATGAATTTGAAGGTGTAAACACAGTTTTAGATATAGAAGATGGGGAATACCACTTTGAAGTTCAGACCGATAAAGCCAGCTATCTTGCAAAAACAATCATAATCGCTACTGGAAGTGAACATATGCATTTGAATGTTCCTGGAGAATTGGAGTACAAAGGATTGGGAGTAAGCTACTGTGCAACATGTGATGGATTATTCTTCCAAGATAAGGAGGTTGTAATGGTAGGGGGAGGAAATACAGCATTACAAGAAGCCCTATTTTTAAGCAATCTTGGATGTAAGGTAACTGTAGTTCATAGAAGAGATGAATTTAGAGCTCAGAAAATATTACAGAAAAAGATTAAAGAAAAAGGAATAAAAACAATTATGGACTCAACCGTCACCTCCATTAACGGACAGCAAGTGGTTGAAAGCGTAACTCTTGAAAATACAGTAACTGGAGATCTAAGCGAATATCCTACAGATGCAGTTTTCATCAGTATCGGTTACAAGCCACATACAAAAATAGCGGAAGAATTAGGAATTGAACTTGACGAAACAGGCCACATCATAACAGACAAATGGCAAAAAACCAATAAAAAATACATATACTCCGCAGGGGACGTATGTGGTGGTTTAAAACAATGGATAGTTGCTTGTGGAGAAGGTGCAATAGCTGCAACTTCCGCCTACAAGGACATTGAAATATAATATCCATTCCTTTTTTTATTTTAAAAAAAAAAATATTTAATAACCTTCTTTTCTTCCCATGAGGAAAACATAAATAAAGAATGCTATAAGCAATACAACTATTACCGGCAATAACCAGAAGAATATTTGTAATAACACATATGCTATTAATATTGCAATAATCACATAAACCAATTGTATAAGTTCCATAAAACTCCTCCTTTTTATTTTAAATACTTTTTAAATACCAAAGTCAACTTAAAGTTTATGCAATATTATATATAAAATGTATGGTTTCATTCAAAGCCAGCAAACAAAAATTAATATAATAATAAAAACTAATATTATTAATATATAAACTAAGGAGTATAAAATGACAATTCTAGTTATTAATAATAAAGGACAATACAACCATAGAATTCAACGTAGCTTACAATATCTTAAAATACCATCCAAACTCGTTCCAAACACTTTAAGTATAGAAGAAATTGAAGCCGAAAATCCAATCGGATTGATTTTAGGTGGTGGACCATCACTTGAAGGTGCAGGAAATAGTGAGGAATATATTAAACATTTTGACATACCAATTCTTGGAATTTGTCTTGGACATCAATTAATAGCAAAAGCATACGGTGGAGAAGTTTCAACATCCGAAACTGAAAGTTATGCTAAAGTTGAATTAGATATACTAAATGATGAAAACTTATTTAATGAATTAGCTCCAAAAATGGAAGTCTGGTCTTCCCACAAAGATGAAGTTAAAATAGTTCCCGAAGATTTCGAAATTTTAGCAAAATCCAATCTTTGTGATGTGGAATCATTTAAACATAAAACTAAGGATGTTTACGGAATCCAATTCCATCCTGAAGTTCATCATACTCCTAAAGGTTCTATTATTTTTGAAAATTTCTATGACATCTGCAAAAAAAGGTGCGAATAATGATTGATAACGCTGAAGATTTGAAAAATAAAGCTATGGCAAACAAGATGGGATTAAGAAGAAAATATGTAAACATCCCAATTGGTGATGACGAATATGGATTTAGACTTGCCGGTATTGGTGCTAAAGCTGTAAAACTTGAAAAATATGTTAAATATGATGATATAATGGAAGCAATTGAAGAGGGTCATGATGAAGGACTGGAAGCAATGATAAAAACCATTATTGAAGAATATGAACCAGAAGTAAAAGAAGATGATGAGGAATAGGGATAAATATGCTTAATCCAGAAGAATTTATTGAAGATTCAATCCAAAAGATAAAAGATGAAATTGGTGATGAAAAAGCTATTATTGCACTTTCAGGTGGAGTAGATAGTTCCGTATGTTCCGTGCTTGTTCAGGAAGCTATTGGAGATAATTTGATTGCAATATTTGTGGACCATGGACTTTTAAGAGAAGGAGAAGTTGAAGAAGTAACAAATACTTTCCAAGACAGACTCAACTTTAATTACATTGATGCTTCAGAAGAGTTTTTAACTGCTCTTGAAGGAGTGGATGATCCTGAAGAAAAAAGAAAAATCATTGGAAAAACATTCATTGATGTATTTGAAAGAGAGGCTGACAAAACCGATGCTAAATTCTTAGTTCAAGGAACCATTGCACCAGATTGGATTGAAACCGATGGAGAAATCAAATCCCACCATAATGTTGCACTTCCAAGCGGAATGGTTTTAGAGATTGTAGAACCAATTAGGGATCTTTACAAAGATGAAGTAAGAGAAGTTGGACTGCTTTTAGATTTACCTGACAAAGTTGTTCACAGACAACCTTTCCCAGGTCCGGGACTTGCTGTTAGAGTTATTGGACCTTTAACCAAAGAAAAATTAGATATTGAAAGAAAAGCGGACAAGATTGTTAGAGAAGAAATTGAAGCGGCAGGCATAGATAAAGAAGTATGGCAATACTTTGCTGTTTTAACAGACACTAAAGTAACTGGAGTTAAAGGTGATCAACGTGACTTCGGTTATCTAGCCGTAATCAGAATTGTAAAATCAGTGGATGCGATGACTGCATATGTTCCGGAACTTCCATGGGAAGTAATTAAAAAGATATCCCAGAGAATCACCTCAGAAGTTTCTGAAATTACACATGTATCATTATCTATTTCAGATAAACCACCAAGCACCATTGAATTCGCTTAAATGAGTTCATAATATTTTTTATGGACAAACAATTATTTGTTTAACCCTTTTTTATTTCTTCTTTTTTTATACAAACTTATTAATGATTGAAAATGATTACAAGTAAAAACGCATATCTTAAAAAGTTAACTGAAAACATTCAAATGAAGTCAGTGAAAGTTGGAAAAGACCTGGAAGGAAGCACACCCCCATCCGTTTTTATTGGCCGATGGTCTTACCCTAAAGTATATGCAGGCCCTATGATGGTTAATCAAACCGGAGATACATATATAATGGATTCGCCGGAATCATGGATAGGTGAAAACAAAACACAGGACGACATCATCAATTACAGAATGAATCTAGTTCGAGGAAAGCAGTTGATCAAGATAGATGACCTCGAAAATCCATTTGTTGAAAAGCTTCAAGACATATCCCTTGCGTCAAAGTCTATTGACAGTGAAGCACAATTTAAAAAAAGGC
The DNA here is from genome assembly GCF_030539665.1 of Methanobrevibacter sp. NCBI lineage: Archaea > Methanobacteriati > Methanobacteriota > Methanobacteria > Methanobacteriales > Methanobacteriaceae > Methanobrevibacter > Methanobrevibacter sp. Next base: position 3,827 of record NZ_JAUNXR010000004.1, on the reverse strand, counting down.
CAAGAGGTGCCGTCCTCAGTGAGGATTCCATGCCTCACGGACCTAGCGCAGCAATTGAAAAGTTTGATATAGATGCTGTTAGATGGGACAAGCAACTGGAAAAAACGTTTTATGATACTGATTTGAAGGCTGCCGATGCAGTTACAAAACTTCATGACAAGGACGTTCCATTTTCAGCTATGCAAAAAGCATTTTCAGTTGGAGCTATCGGAAGCAAAAACAGGAGAAAGCTAGTGCCTACAAGATGGTCAATTACAGCATGCGATTCCACACTTGCAGATGAGTTTTTAAAAGAAGTGAGAAAATTTGAACAAATTGACACTTATAGGGTTTATGAGTATGGAAGTCTTAAGAATTATTATACAATTATTTTAACTCCAACGGAATGGCAATATGAATGGTATGAAGCGTTCATTAAACTTCTAGGAAAAGAAGAATTGCTATTTACAGATTATGAAAAGAACAGCGGTAAAAAAGAATATTCAACAGTGGGAGGATGTTTCTATACCTGCAAGATGACTGTGTTGGATGCTCTTAGACGTGAAAGAAAACAAGCAGGTTTGATTGTTTTGAGAGAAGCATATGAAGGATACGTCCCATTGGGCGTATTTAATGTTCGTGAAAATATCAAGGAAGCCATGCAACTACCATATAAAGAATTTGAAACCTTAAAAGAATCTTTAGCTTATTGCGGATCCAAATTGAAATTGCCTATTAGCAGATATGTGAAAGCTGGAAAGTTGCTAAATGAAATGCTACATACAAAACAGACAACCCTTGACGCTTATTTTAAAAAATGATTAACATGACATTTAAATTTAAAGAACCCTCACTGAAAACAAAAGAAACCATGGCTGACGTAGCTTTGAATGGAGCTTCAAAGAATTATGAGGAATCAATAGTTTCAAAAATCAAAGGCCATACTGGTCATGAAAATGTAAGAGTGACTAACAGCGGAAATGCCAGCATTTTTATTGCATTGTCAGGCGTGGGAGAGAATATAATAATTCCTGACCAGGGAGCATGGAACGGATTTAAACAAGTTGCAAATCTTTTGAATAAAAACATAACTATCTTGAAAACGGAACAGGGAATAATAGATTCTGAAGACATTGAAGAACTTGAAAACAATTCTTCATTGATATTGACTAGTTTTGCAGGTTATAGTGGTGAGCAGAATTTGAAGGAAATTTCCGAAGCGTGCAAAGAAAAGAGCATTACAATAATTGAAGACGCGTCAGCAGGAATCGGAGATAGGAAGAAAAGATTGGGAAATGGAGAATATTCAGATATAATCCTAACCTCAACAGGTTCTCCGAAAATAATAAATGCTGGAAGTGGTGGAATAATTTCAACAAACAATAGGGAAATTTTTGAAAATACAAAGATCCAACAAAAAATAGTAAAACCTAATGAAATTATTTTAAGTGGTATAGATGTAGAGTTGGATAATATTGAAAAAAAATTAGAGAATACAATAAATGCATGTTCCTATTTAAAAAACAACTTAGACAATGTAATCCATCAAGATAAAAGAGGCCTTAATGTAATAATTAAAGATCAAAAACCGAAGGATTTGTCATGGAATCTGAAACATGAACTTGAGATAAATAAAAGTGGATTCATAACAAAATGCCCAAACTACAATAGAGTAAAAGAAAAGGCAGTGGCAATTGAAATTAAAAATCTTGACTACTGCTGCCTTACAAAAGAAAAATTAGATTTGATTATAGAAAAGGTTGAGAAATTTAAAAATCAATAATCAACTGCAAGTTTTGAAATTCTATCAATAACAATATCTTCATATGCATAAGAGTTACATTCTTCAGGCATTAAATCAAATATATTTATTAAATTACTACTAACAGGCAATAAAACATCGTCATTCCTTTCGAACTTATCATTTAAATAATCAATAATTTTATTATTTCCATTAATCAATATTGCGCATAAGTTCATTTTACCTTTTTTTAAACCAAGTAGCCTGAAAGCTTTTGAAATCTGCCTTTGAGCAGAACATCTTAAACAGACCTCAACCCCCAAATCGTTAGCAAAATTATCGCCACGATCAAAGGCTAAAATAGATTGATTAACGGCATGCAAAACATGTTTCTTACCAGCGATCCCATCAGCATCCAGCAATTGAACAACAGAATCATCATTGCCAGACAAACCATCAAGATCAGATAACAAATCATCAACAGAATCCACAACACCAGTAAAACCCAAAATCCTTACATCAAAATCGTCAATAACCAACACAAACACCTACATTTCAATAAGTCTATTGACACCAGCAATATAAGCTTTAACACTAGCATTGATAATATCAGGCTCAGTACCCCTGGCAGAAATAATTTTATCCTCTTTTTGAAGCTTAACTATAACGTCAATTAAAGCATCTGTACCGCCAGTAATAGCATCTACGTGATATTCAACCAATTCAATATCATCAAATTCAGCAATGGATTTCTTGACCGCATTAATGGCAGCATCAACAGGACCAATACCAACACCCGCTTCCAAAACTTCAACATCATCAATAGTTAATTTGACAGAAGCTGTAGGCATAACAGTATTTCCTGAAACAATAGTAACCTCTTTAAGCTTGATTCTATCCTCAAAATTAACATTTAAAACGTCGTCAGCGATAGCCTGCAAATCAACATCGGTAACGGTTTTTCCTTTGTCAGCCAAAACCTTAATATTATCACAAATCTGTTGAAGTTGAACCTTATTAACAGACAAACCAATTTCCTTTAACCTATTATCAAGACCATGAGTGCCCATATGTTTTCCGATGACAAATTTACGAGACCTTCCAACAAGTTCAGGAGTCATAGGCTCATATGTTGAAGCGTTTTTAATAATACCATCAGAATGAATTCCTGATTCATGAGCAAATGCATTCTCACCAACAATGGCCTTATTAGGCTGAATATAAACACCAGTTAACCTAGCAACCAACTTGGAAATATTATAAATTTGACTAATGTCAACATTGGTGTCATAATCAGGAAGCAATCTATTAATACTAACAACGGTTTCCTCAAAGGAAGTATTGCCTGCACGCTCACCAATACCGTTAACAGTAGAATGAAACTCGCAAGCACCACCCTTAATTGCAGCTAAAGTATTGGCAACAGCAAGACCAAAATCATTATGACAATGACAACTAATAGGAACTTCAATCTCCCTTAAGCTATTAAACATATTATAAGAAGTTTCTGGAGTAAAAATACCAACAGTATCACATACACAAACCCTATCTGCACCAACATCAATAGCGCTTTTAAAAACAGTTTTCAAAAAGTCAATATCAGTTCTAGAAGCATCCTCAGCAGATAATTCCACAATTAAACCATGATCTTTACAATATTCAACAGCGGCATTTGACATTTCTAAAAGTTGATCTTTAGTAGTATTTAATTTATCAAAAATATGCAAATCAGAAGTTGGAACAACCAAATTAACAGCGTCGACATCACACTCTAAACAAAAATCAATGTCAATGTTCAAAGGTCTTGAGAAACTAAGAATCTCAGTATCAAATCCTTGTTTAGTAATTTCTTTAATAGAATCTCTTTCTCCACTTGAAGTAATAGCAGAACCAGCTTCAATATAATCTACACCAATCTCTTCCAACTTAGTTGCAATTCTTAATTTTTCAGAAGAAGTTAGTGAAACACCAGGAGTTTGTTCTCCATCTCTTAAAGTAGTATCCAATACTTTAATATTCAATAAAATCACCAAATAAATAGCAATAAAAAAAAAAACAAGTAAAGTAATTAAAGAGAATATGAGCTCGCAGCGAAATGAAATTCCCA